>JAKASH010000685.1 GCA_021828225.1 Acidobacteriota bacterium
TGTCAAAGCGTTACCGGCATTTCCAGAAGCATCCTGCTCCTGCCTTTTGCGCATACCGTGGATGTTTTCTTCCTCTTCTTCCATTCGCAACGTAAATGGTTTACCCTTGGCCCCTTAGGAGTTCTAAATGGCAACTGAGACGCGAAAGCTGCTGCTGGCCGGGCGCATGTCCCGTTTAGGGACCGAAAGCGCCTTTGAAGTTCTAGTTCGTGCGCGCGCGCTCGAGGCGCAGGGTAAAGACATCATCCACCTGGAAATCGGGGAGCCGGACTTTCCTACAGCACCGAACATTGTTGATGCCGCCAAGCGCGCGCTTGACCAGGGATGGACACATTATGGGCCTCCTGCAGGTCTGCCGGAGTTGAGGCAGGCCGTGGCGGAAGATGTGGGCAGGCGACGTGGAATCCTGGTTGACCCCTCCGAGGTGGTCATCACGCCCGGCGGGAAGCCGATCATGTTTTACACGATCCTTGCGCTCGTCGAGTCCGGCGATGAGGTGCTTTATCCCAATCCCGGCTTTCCCATTTATGCCTCGATGATCAATTTTGTGGGGGCGACACCGGTTCCGTACGCATTGCTCGAAGAGCGCGGCTTTGATATTGACGTCAAGGAGATCGTGGAAAAGATCAACGACCGCACGCGGCTGATCATCCTCAATTCGCCGAACAATCCCACCGGCGGAATGATCAGCCGTTCGGAAATGGAAACGCTGGCGGAAGCTTTGAAGGTCCGCGACGTGACGGTTCTTTCAGACGAAATTTACAGCCGGCTGATCTATGAGGGTGATCACGTAAGTCCGGCCGCCTTCTCGGAATTGCGGGATCAGGTCGTTATCCTCGATGGATTTTCAAAGACATATGCCATGACAGGATGGCGGCTGGGTTACGGCGTGATGCGCCCGGATCTGGCCCAGCAGGTAGCGCGCCTGATGACAAATTCGAACTCATGTACGGCCAGCTTTACGCAAATGGCCGGAGTGGAAGCACTGCGCGGAGACCAGAGTTCTGTCGGCAACATGCTGGCTGAATTCCGCCGCAGGTGCGAGGTGATCGTAGAAGGATTGAACCGCATTCCCGGGTTCCGCTGCCGGGAACCTCTGGGAGCGTTCTACGCCTTTCCCAACATCAAAGAGACAGGGAAGAGTTCCCGGGATCTGGCCGACGCTCTCCTGAATGAAGCCGGGGTGGCGTGCCTTTCAGGTACTGCATTCGGCGAGTGGGGCGAGGGATATCTGCGCTTTTCATTTGCTAATTCCGTCGAGAATATCCAGAAAGCTCTCGATCGCATTAATGCCTGGATCGAGAAAAATCAGTAAAGGCCATTATGAGCGAAACGAAAAGTAACATCCGCATTTTTGCCACCTGCGACATCGGCCGCGAGGCGCTGGACCTTCTGCGCGAGCGCGGTTATCAGGTGGAAGTCTATGACCAGCTCGAGCCGCCGCCTAAAAGCCTGATCGTCGAAAAAGTGCGCTCGGGGATTGACGGGCTGATCACCACGCTGCGAGACCCTATCGACCGCGAGGTTTTCGAGGCGGGCAAGGGAACGCTGAAAGTGGTGGCGCAGGATGCGGTCGGCTTTGACAACATCAATCGCGCGGACGCAAATGAGTACAAAATTCCTTTTACGAACACCCCGGAAGTTTTGACCGAAGCGACGGCGGAGTTTGCGCTCTTCATGCTCGGAGCCGTGGCACGCAAGCTCTATCCCAGCGAGCGCCTGGTGAGGGAAAACCGCTGGGGCGCGTGGCATCCCTACTTGCCATTTCTGGGCGACGAGGTAACCGGCAAGACGATAGGCGTGATCGGCCTGGGGCGCATCGGGCAGGCCTTCATCAAAAAGGCGCTTGGGTTCGACGTGAATTTCCTTTGCTACGACTCGACCTCAACGCGAGCGGATTTCATGAATGGGGTCCAGGAGGAATTGGACCTGCGCCACCGCAACGGCTTCTCGACTGAGCGGCGAACGATCTGCATGACAAGCCTGGAGGAGGTTCTGTCCGGATCTGACTTCGTATCGCTTCACGTGCCGCTGGTGCGCGAAGGAGAAACCCCTACGTATCACCTGATCAACGAAAAGACCTTGCGGCTGATGAAGCCCACCGCTTATCTGGTCAACACTTCGCGCGGGCCGGTTGTGGATGAAGCAGCACTGGCAAAGGCGCTTAAAGACCGGGTGATCGCAGGTGCTGCTCTCGATGTTTTTGAGCAGGAGCCGCTGCCACCGGACTCTCCGTTGCGCGATCCGGAGCTTGAAGACCGCGTGAGGTTATTCCATCACTTCGCGAGCGCGGGCCGGATCACGCGGCTCTCCACGGATCCCAATCGAGGCATGGCCGGACGCTGCGTCCAGTCGCTGATCGACGTGCTGGAAGCGCGTGGCAGCCTTGCCGCGGTTCCCTGCGTCGTCAACAAAGAGGCTTTCGGCTAGACGTGTGCCTGGCGCGGTGGGTGGGGCTGCAAGGCGGCGAAAAGACCCCTCACCCGGCCTGGCGCTGTGGGGCACCTTCCGCCCGGCAGCAGGTACTTCCGGCCCAATTCCCCGTCGAAAAGATTTCATAAGATTCCTCTTGCTTTTAGCCAGAAGAGGGCGGATACTTCCCTCAACCGATGATGTCACTGAAACGTGAAAGATCGAG
>JAKASH010000686.1 GCA_021828225.1 Acidobacteriota bacterium
CAACGGCGGAGTCTTGCTGAAAGACCTTGTGATGCCGGAATTCCGCGATTATGCCGTTCCCGTCCCCTCACCCGGAAAAACCGTGGCCGAAGCGACCCGGGTTATGGGCAAATTCCTTCGCGACGTAATGAAGCTAAACGAGGATTCCAAGAATTTCCGCGTTATGGGTCCCGATGAGACGAGTTCCAACCGCTTGACCGCTCTGTTTGAAGCGACGGACAAAATCTTCATGGAGCCGTTGCTGCCTACCGACGATCATCTTTCGACCACCGGACGCGTGATGGAAGTCCTGAGCGAGCATATGTGCCAGGGATGGCTTGAAGGCTACCTGCTAACCGGCCGGCACGGTTTCTTCTCCTGTTACGAAGCCTTCATCCACATCGTGGACTCGATGTTCAACCAGCACGCCAAATGGCTGAAAGTGACGCGGAACATCCCCTGGCGAAGGCGCATCGCCTCACTCAACTACCTGCTGACGTCGCACGTGTGGCGGCAGGATCATAACGGGTTCTCGCATCAGGACCCCGGCTTCATCGACCACGTGGTGAACAAGAAAGCGGACATCGTTCGGGTTTATCTGCCGCCCGATGCCAACACGCTGCTTTCGGTCGCGGACCATTGCCTGCGCAGCCGGCATTACGTGAACGTCATCGTGGCAGGCAAACAACCTTCGCTGCAGTGGCTCGATATGGAATCGGCTGTCCAGCACTGCACGGCGGGTATCGGAATCTGGGGCTGGGCCAGCAATGACCAGGGCGGCGAGCCCGACGTGGTGATGGCGTGCTGTGGCGACGTTCCAACCCTCGAGACTTTAGCGGCCGTGGACCTTTTGCGGCGGCATTTCGAGGACATCAAGATTCGCGTGATCAATGTGGTGGATCTGATGACACTTCAGCCCTCGACCGAGCATCCGCACGGACTCAGCGACCGCGATTTCGACATTCTCTTCACCACGGACAAACCTATCATCTTTGCTTACCACGGATACCCATGGCTGATCCACCGCCTGACCTACCGGCGGACAAATCACAAGAATCTTCATGTGCGCGGCTACAAGGAAGAAGGCACCACAACCACGCACTTCGACATGGCGGTGTTGAACGACCTTGACCGCTTCCACCTGGCCGGAGATGTCGTGGACCGCGTGCCCCGGCTGGCCCGGATCGGAGCGCACTTCAAGCAAGAACTGCGCAACAAACTGATCGAGCACAAGAACTACATTGTGAAGTACGGCCAGGATATGCCGGAAATACGCGAGTGGAAATGGCCTTACTGAGCTGCGTTCAATCTTAACTGCAAACTACCTGGAGGCCGCCGGCGTCTTTCATCTCTGGCTTCATCCACGAATAATCGCCTCTTGAAACTTTCCAGAAGTGCTGGCGGCTGTCAATTCGCATCGCTTCACCTTATCGTGCTCAACTGATCCATGAAAACTTCTCTTCAAAGCTGTTGATTTTATCAAGTCTGCGCCCGGCGCAAGATTGGTGACTCAGTTTGTTTCCTATTCTGTGGCACGGCCATCTTGGCCGTGTGTCTTAAGCGCAGCACGGGCGAGGACGCCCGTGCCACAAATCAAATTGAGTCACTACCGGCGCAAGAGACAAATCGCTCCAAAATCCGCATCCATAATAGACTGAAGAGTTACTCTTATCCGGACTGTTGAGAAAATATGAATGACCATCGTGGGCAGATATTCCTCCTGGCCTTATTTCGCACGGCGCGCAGCATCGCTGCCGGCATGATCACGATTGCTTTCCCTTATTTGGTGCTGAGGTACCGCCATTATAGTCCCCTGCAACTGGGCCTGCTTTATACCGCGGCAGCCGTCGCCACAGCCTTTTTGGGCCTGCTGTTCGGATTTCTGACGGACGTCTGGGGAAGGGGCAAGACGCTGTTTCTGGTGGGTCTGCTGCTGCCGGTCAGTTCGGCCATTGTGTTTATTTCCAGCCGGCTGCCTGCCCTCTTTGTTGCCACGACGCTGGGAGGCTACTCGGCGACGGGGTCTCTGATGACCGGTGGAATCGGAGGCGCGGCGCAGCCCATCCAGAATGCTGTGATCAGCGATCTGACCACGCCTGAGAACCGGACATCCTACTTTGCCATCCTGTCATTCCTGAGCGGCATATTCGGGGCTATCGGAGCGTTACTGGCCCGGCATGCCGAGATCCAGCATGTGTTCTTGTACGCTACGATCGTTTCCGGCGGCGGCTTGGTGCTCCTGCCTTTCATAAAAACGGGAAGAATCCGGGGTGATTTTCACCGGCTTCGCAGCAAGCTTGTGATCGGCAAGTTTACCCTGACCGGAATGCTCAATGGGTTTACCCAGGGGCTGGTCGTCCCATTCTTGATCCCGTTCTTCGTGATCGTTTATCACGTTCCAAAATCGGAGATGGCGGTCTACGCGTTTGCCAGCGGCGCCCTGGCGGCATTCGCCCTTTTGGCCGCGCCGCGCCTGGAGCAGACACTGGGGTTCGTGAATAGCATCGCCGTGACGCGCGGATTGGGAACGGCGCTTCTGCTGCTGTTGCCCTTCTGGCATGTTTATGCAATCGCCCTGGCAGTCTATCTGATTACACCCGCGCTGCGCGTGACGGCAGTACCAGTCCAGCAAACCGCACTGACGGAAATGGTTCATCA
>JAKASH010000687.1 GCA_021828225.1 Acidobacteriota bacterium
GAAATTCAAGGCGTCGTACAAGGAATCAGACACCGGCTTCTGACACCAGCGATCCGGGTCGTGAATCGGAACTAACAGATGAATATCCCTTCGCCAAGTCATCGCAGGACGGGGATGGGTTCTGTCGGCGAACTCTACTGCGGCCGCGACAAGCAAGGCGTCGTAAACGATTGGATCCCACTGCGCGATGCAATAGGATTCCAATCGTTCGGTCGAAAATTGGATGTTTTCGCCGATTGCGCATCGAGTCCATCCACCATGAGTCGCCGCCTTCGGCTCCGTAACATGAACTCGGATTAGAGGGCAAGAAGCAAGCTTCTGCTCAGAGTCTGCCATCAGAACTTCACCCCGTCGTCGAGCCCTTGGCGCTTTAGAGTAGGAAGGCTGGACCCATCACCATCGGGCTTCAAAATTTGCCGCGCAAGATTTTCTATGGCTGGCCGGTTAGAGGCACGCTCGATTCTGCCTCGGACCGTGTTGGCACGGGGCTGCGCGGATTCGCGGAGGTAATGTTCTTCCACTTGACGTGCACACCTGGCGACCCGGTCAGTCAATGCATCGGTCAAAACGCGCTCCAGGCTTTTTGGAGTTGGCTCCTCAATGGCGCTCTTCTGGATCGCAAGTTCGAGGAGGGTGCTGCCCATCCCTGAGCCGGCTTGACCTCTGAGGGCTTCCAATTCAGGTTGCACATCGCGCTTGAATAAGAGATTCTCACTGACCCGGAAAACAGCGCGCAGACTGCTGATGTACTCGGGACTCAAATCTGCCTGGCAGTCCTGTTTCACGGCGTGAATCACGGCCATCGCAACCTCTTCGGAATCAAACGTCTGATTGTCGGCGTATTCGGCTACGCGCCTCCAGCCTCTACGCATCGGCAAGCTCTTGTGTGGGCCATCACTCATAGGAATCTCCAATGTCAGATTATTAGCATAAATAGTCTGACAATGTCAATAGGGGATTTGGTTGAGCTTCGTGAAGGAACTTCTCACCGGTGATCGCCACCGCAGCGGAACGAAACGCGCGGAGATTGACGAAGCCCAGGGTAGATCGCGTCTGAGGAGTTATCTCTCCTTCAATAGGTAAATGTCAAGTTTTATTGCAAAACAACTTGACGTTCGCGCGTGGTAAAAGCATACTTGCCTCATGGAAAAGCGGGTTGCGTCATTGAAAGGGTCAAATCGGATAATGAGTACAGTTCGGGACCGGATCAGACGCGGCGGGGAAAGGCTGTGGCGACTTGAGGACTTCCGGGACCTTCCGCCCACGGCGGTCGCACAGGCCCTTTCGCGCCTGATGCGCCAGGGGGAAGTCGAGCGTTTAAGTAAGGGTGTCTATTACAAGGCCCGCGAAACCGCTTTGGGCAAGAGCCGTCCAAACCCTGCGGCGATCCACAAGCTCGCGTCCAGACGCAAAACGGTTTTCCCCTCCGGCATCGCCGCCGCGAGTCTGCTCGGATTTACGACACAAACCGCGAGGCGGAGCGAACTCGCTACCAGCTCGCTCAGTCTGCCGCGTAAACTCGTCGGCGCGGACGCTGTCATTCACACTCGGCGCCCCGAAGCATGGGCCGGGCTTTCGGAGAGCGACGCGGCGCTTCTCGACTTCTTGCGTCGGGCAGGAAGGCCCAGTGAGTTGCCGGCGTCTGAAACCGTCCGCCGAACCCTGACGCTATTTTCGGAGAACGCGTACTTTGAACGTCTGTTAAAAGTCGCGGACTCTGAGCCGCCGCGTGTCCGTGCGATAATGGGTGCCATCGGCGAACAGCTTGGGAAAAGCGCTGCAGCGCTCCACCGCTTACGTGCTTCCCTGAATCCGCTTTCGCGCTTCGATTTCGGCCAATTGGCTGGACTGCGGCACGCCCGTAAGTGGCAGGCCAAGGGGCCGCATTAACATGAAACTGTGTGAACACCCGGATTTCGAGCAAGCGATACTCAGGGCGGCGGAACACTTCCGCAGCCGAGGGCTGCGCGGAGCGATTATTGAGAAAGATTACTATGTCACGGAGGCCCTGCGCACCATCGCTGCCGTTGCGGGAGACAAAGTGATTTTCAAGGGCGGCACGAGCCTATCCAAAGGCTGGAATCTAATTAAAAGATTTTCAGAGGACATTGACATTTTTGTTGATCCGAATGCATTCAAGCCTGCGCTGGGCAAGAGGGCGACCGACCGGGAACTGAAAAGGCTTCGTGACGCAATAAGTCGGCACGGCGCTCTGTCGTTTATTCCCGGCGAGAGCCGGACCATCGGCGGGTTCGGGCGCACTGACCGTTTTTCCTATTTACAGCAGCTCGGAACTCCAGGCGAAGTGACCGCCCGCGTTGTTGTTGAGGCTGGTACAGCCAGCGGGCGGGAACCCACAGCCAATGTTGAACTGCGCTCCTTTGTGGGTCAGTTCTTGGAAGAACAGCACATGACGCTCGATGCGGAAGACGAAGGTCCGTTCACGATGCGCTTGCTCCACTTCCGGCGGACGTTCGTCGAAAAAATGTTTGCCATTCACAGCAAGGTGGTGCTCCTTAAGCGCGACCGTCAACCGCTGGGCAGCTACGCAAGACACTACTATGACCTTTTTCAACTCGCCGCACAGGGCGAAGTGATGGCCATGCTTAATTCCAAGGAGCATGCCTACA
>JAKASH010000688.1 GCA_021828225.1 Acidobacteriota bacterium
AGAATCCCGGAGGCAATTTTGCAGAAAAGGGAAGGCCCTGGAATGCGGTAACCATGGATGATTCGATGGCACCCGTTCACAAACCTCTTTCCTTGAGATAGGAACGTCACACGACAATAGGCGCGGACTCAATCCAGAGGTGGAGGGCTCCCTTCCCGCAAGGTGGCTGCTGCATACCGGAGAGCTTCTTCGACCTCGGCTTCTCGTGGTCCCCCATTTACCAGCAGACTTCTAAAATCCACGTACTTCGTCAACCCCTCAAGAAAATCAGCCAATGGGGTACCCTGAGAGCGTATGCACGGCGTCGGCTGGTTCCGGTGTGGGTCGTAGGCCAGATAGCTCCACCGGGCGGCGGGTCTACCCAGGATTTGTCCCGCGATTTCCACTGCCTCCCGTCTTATCGCGGGATCGGGCAACAAAATGGATGTCCAGCAGGCGAACCACTTCCTCCTGGCATCTTGAGAGAAACCTCCCTCAAGATCTGTCTTGATCGCATCGGATTGGCAGTACCGGATCACCTCAAAGGGTGGGAGTCCTGCAGGGATGTTGTTAACCCGTTTCACGTCCTTGTGGACCCGCCACCGAGTGAACCAATATGCCGTTGTATAGTCGGCGATGACGTCGGGCCACTCAGAGTGTTTGAAGTTTGAGCGTATCCAAGTGGCAACTATTTGTCCGCCGACCGCCGGGTCTTTAATCGCATAGTCCGGGGCTGCCGGCCTGGCAGCGGACTGCTTCCCAGAGCTCGAAGAAATTCCTGCCGGCGAGGGTTGCTGGTCAGTTCGATCTGGCGACTCAGCCACGCCATGGTCTCGTGGTTGTGGCAGGGCAGGAGGCCTGTCAGGCCCCGATTTCCGTTTCACTGAAATAGAAGCGGCTTGATGCCTGGCCAGCGAGTTCAATTTTCCGGTGCCATGAGCATGCGGTGCGGTCGCAGTACTGTCCGCTCTGCCATTAACAGGTTCGGTCGCCTGGCCTGACTTGAGCAGTTGGCGGATACGGCTCTCGCTCACCACCTTCAGGGCGCGTGCTAACGCACGGATTTTCCAACCACCGCCAATGAGCGATTGAAGCCTTCGGATTCTTTCCGGGCGCGAAATAGAGTCCCAGTGGCCTGCCAGATACTCCACCGCCGAGCTATTTCCCTTCCGAATCGCGCCTGGCGCGCGCCTGGGCAAGCTGCGCCCGGATTCCGATGCCTTGAGGGGGGATTTCCCGTTGGAAGACTTCTTGAAACGCAGTCCCGTCGATTGGCTCTTCTGCTTCCTGGAGCGATTGGCCGCTTTCGAGGCGCCCAGGCTGCTTGGCTCGCTTTTTCCTCCGGAGCGGCTTTCTCTCTTTCCCCTGTGGCTTCTCTTCATTGGTATCCTCCAAAACCTCAATGCCAGCCGCCCTGTGAATTTTGTCGTACAGGTCCTGGCGAGCCTTGTTTTTCACCCAACTCAAACAGTTTCGGTTGATGATATTCCAGATGTGCTCACTAAGTAGCTCCTGCCTTTCCGACATACTCAGAGACCGGCTGAGGGTCCGCTGGAACCGTTTAGCTGAGCGCAGTGCTTTCTTGACAACTGCGACCAACTCGTCTTCGGGAGGAGAGGGCAATTTATCGGCCTCAAGCTCCTTGCGGACTGCCCCAACCCATCGTTCAAATCTTTCCCCGTACAAGCGCTTTCGCCCGGGCTGCTGAGCCCGCCAACTTCTGATGCCGACCTCCATCAAATGCACTCGAACCCAACGGACATGGCCTTTCCACCTTTCCTCCATTTCCCGGTAGCGGACTTCGCCATGAGCTTGAAGGTAGGCTCGTTTGGCACGCTTTCTTGAGTTCTCCAGCTTCTGCATCAGACGGTCAACCGCAGCGAGATACCTGGGGCGGACCCGGGCGACTTGTTGGCGCCGATTCCGTTTCCATGTCCCCGCCTTTGACATGGCGATCTGGGCCGAAAGGGTGCCGAGCTTCACGCCCGGCGGAATAAACTTGTCCCTCCGTAGCCGGGTGGCGGTCCACCTGAGACCCAGCATGCACGCCGCGATTTCGAAGGCTGTCATCCGAAGCCGCTTCGAGGTGCCTGATCTAGAGCGGATCTTCGAGAAGGCGGTTTCGAGCGGTCTGTTGAGTTCGGCATCGTAGCGGCCATCATTAAAACCATGCCTCTTGTCATAACCTGAAACGACCGTAGCGTAAGGGTCGTGATGATCTTTAAAATAGCGAGCTTCCCTCAGCAGACGAAGCCCTTCATGGATGCGGCGGGCTTCTTTACGTGTCAAACGGATAGGCACGCTTGCTGGGTCGGGCTGCGTCACGTTACAACCTCATTGCCGAGGCAAAGCTCGCGCGGCCATCCGTGTGAAGGCCTGAGCCCTGGCGGGAAGTCTCCGGACTTCGGAGTTTACACATAAGGAGGGAGAAGGTAAAGGGCAGCCTTTTTGTTGAATGGTTGCCGCGCCGCTGGCGAAAAATCGCCCTGGCGAAAAATCGCCCTTGACAAAACTGACAGCCAGGCGTAGAATGCCCCCAAAATGCACGCCCGGCACCGAGGCTTTAGTATCGGAGCGCCCACCTCTGCGGCTGACAGAACGATAAGTCAGAGAATTCAAGAACAATTTAAGGAACGA
>JAKASH010000689.1 GCA_021828225.1 Acidobacteriota bacterium
GAGTGAACACGCAATTTCGGCAGATGGACGAGGCGCTGAACCAGAATAACCCGGACTCCAAGGTTGTTCGCGAGCAGGCGCGCGAAATGGAAAAATCCATGAAACAGTGGCAGAAGCAGTACCAGAAAATGCAAAAGGAAATGAGCGCCGGCTCCTGAAGGAATAGCGTGAAGCCGTCGGTTTTGAAGCGCCTGTTGGGCGGTTTATTGATAGGGCGACGAAACCCTTGCGGAGTCCGCGATTGTCTCCAAGCCTGTTAACTGTATTCCTGTATCGAAGAGCAGGATTTGGCGGACGTGATTGCGCATGGCGGTCTTGATGATTGCCCGGCCGACGAGTTCAAAAACAAAAAGTCTCAGTGCCTGAAAAGGGTTCGAGAACGACCCGGGAGGATGTATATGCGAAATCACTTGATCGGTCTAGCCGCGGTGATTGCTGCGGCAATCTTTTTTTTGAGTTGTGGCGGCTCGTCTTCGACAAGCGAGACTGGCACTACGCCAACAACTTCCGGACAACTTGCTGTGATGGGAACGGATGCTCCTGTTTGCAGTGTATCCGCGTTCAAAGTAACGATCACCGGCCTCACACTGACTCCGCAAAGCGGCGAAACGCCAGTTTCGGTGATTAACTCATCGAATCCTGTCACTGTGGACTTTGCTTCGTTGATGGGCTTCAATACCTTATTGGACCTGAGCAGCGTGCCCGAGGGAACATACGCTTATGCCACCTTCACTTTCCTGCCCAATCCTCAATTGACGGTATTCGAGGGGAATCCGCCGCTGCCCACGACGATCAATGCGACGCTGACCCAGACGACTGTGAAGGCCAGCATCAATCCTGCATTGCAGGTAAGCGCCGACAGTTCGAGCGGCCTGACCCTCGACTTTCGGCTTTTCCAGTCAATCCAGACAGACCCAACCACGGGACAGATTACCGGCACCGTTGATCCCACGATCCGCGTTTTCCCCGCGGTGATAACTTCCGCGGACGGGCTGGGCGTTATTGATGCACTGGACGGCATCGTTCAGACCGTCACCCCGACCAGCAGCAACACAAACTTTACCGGCAGTTTTACGTTGCAGGTAAGGAACACGCGAACTTTCCAGGTGAATGTCACGAACGATACCAAGTTCGATGGGGTCTCAGAACTGAGCGCAATGACCAAAGGCCTGTATGTTGAAGTCAATGCGATAGTTGACCAGGAGGGCAACATCGTTGCCAGGAACGTTGAGGCGGAATCGGTGGCGGACGCCACCACCGCCGCGTTCGTTGGCCCGGTTCTTTCGGTTACGACTGATTCCAGCGGCAACGCGACTCAGCTCACAATGTTTGTGCGCAACGAGAATCCTGATGTGAGCGCAACGGTACCGCTGCTATCCACTGTGGCAGTTAACGTCTCTTCCGAGACCGGATTTAAGATCGCATCGCTCGGGGGCGACACCAGTCCGTTGCCATTCGACGCTTCCGTCATCGCGCGCGGCCAGGAAGTGGTGGTGCACGGCCCCTTCGCGGCCGGAACACCGCCCACCATCACAGCCAAAATGATTGCTCTACGGCCCCAGCCAGCGCTGGGCAACGTCCTTTCAACTCCCAGCCCGGTGATCGGGTCCGACGGCAAGACGGGCGGCTTTTATATGGCGCCCTGCAATCCGCTTTTCCAAAACCAAATTGTCAACGTTATTACTTCAAGGGACACGATTTTCAGTGGACTGACGGACCTGAACAGCCTGGACACGACCTCGGTTTACTTGAACCGCGGCCTTCTGTTCTACACAACGACTTCCGGCTCGCTGAACGGCTTGTCGTGGACTGCTCCGCCGCCGGCATACGTCCTCCCTGCTCATATGGTGCGCAAGCTCAATCTGCCGTAAGCACCGATTTCCCAAGCCTCAAAGCAACGCGCGAATGAACGCTCCCTCGAGCCATAAACTCGAGGGAGCGCTTCCGGCTTGGGTACGCCTCAGAATAATCGCCGCTCCGTGTGCAGAATAGGACGCGCAGAGATTGTACACCCTTGCGGAATTGTATACCTCACTGCTCGAATCGGTGTGCAGCCGCTTGTGAAATGAGCTGGCCGAGTAATGAGTGGCCCTCTTTCGGCATGGAATCTTGAACATATAAGGGCTCCACCCTCAGGCTCCGGGCTGCGAAAGAGGTTGAGTCTTATGGGCTGCTATTTCCCCTCATCAAAAAGTTGACCGGGTTCATCTCCCGGCGGGCGTGTAAAGTGATGAGAATCTTCTCGATTGTTTCCATGCTTTTCCTAGGATCACCGAGCCGCCGAGCGAAGACTCGAGTGTGCCAATTGGCACAAGGTGCTGACCCAGAAGGCACGATTTCCCGAGGAACTCATGCTTCAGGTCCTGGCCGCAAGCACTCTCAACCGTCTCCCTGGCGGTGCACGGCAGCCGGCGGCAAATCCCCCGGAACAGATCCTGCCGAATCCGTCGGGCGCGCCCGAGCCTTTCTCCTGAATTCCGGCCCGCGCGGCAGAAAAAACCGCCCGCCCCGAAATAAAGATTCCCCTACTCGCTCTAAAAAACCTATGTCACTCCTGTTTCTCCTCCCATGGGGAGACTCCAGCCCCCCCGTGAGAAGCCGAGTCTCCC
>JAKASH010000019.1 GCA_021828225.1 Acidobacteriota bacterium
TCAGTCAAAGGACTTGGAGGTGTTACATATGGCTATTTCCAGGCGTGCTTTTCTAGAAATGGCGGTTTCGACGGGCGCAGGGCTTACGGTTTCCTGCTCCGCGAAAAAGGAGGTAACGACTTCCGCGAAAGCCGAGGCGGAAGTTATCCCTGTTCCGAAGGGCGAATGGATGGCGGCCACGCCGGCGAGTTCGTACCGGGCCTACCGTTCGAAGTCGGCCCAAACGGCAGACGCTCCAACCTGGGTCCAGATCGACTTGGGCCTGAGCCATCCGATCGATAGCGTCAAAGTCTATCCGGCTAACGAGAGGCTTTATCCGGGACGCGACGAGTATTACGCGGGCGAGGGTTTCCCCGTAAGATTCAAGATTGAGGTGTCTGATTCTCCGGATTTCCATGAAACCAAGGCGGTCGTGGACCATACCGCTGACGACTTTCCCAATCCCCAAGGCACGATTCAACAGTACCAGGCGGGCGGGGTGCAAGGTCGCTATTTGCGCCTCACTGCGACACGCCTGATGAACGTCGTGGGCAGGGCAGGCCGTGCCAACATGCCAGCGGATTATCACTTGGCATTAGCGAAAATAGGTGTCTACTCCAGCGGGAAAGAGATTGCCGCCGAACGTCCGGTTACCGTGGACGCGACTTATGGAAACTACGACGACGCGGCGCAGGTAGCCCGGGGCGAGCGCGCGGGGGGAGAAGTCGTTTTCATGAACAATCCGGGCAACGTCACCCAAGCGGGCACCTGGAGGCCGCCTGCTTACAAGGCCAGAAAACCGCTCAGCGGCGTGACCCTGAATGGCGGCGTTTTCCAGACCGCTATGGAAAACAACATCGACTACCTTTTGAATTCTTACACTGTTGACGAGTTGCTACGCCAGTTCCGCGACCGGGCAGGCATTCCCAACCCGCCTGACTTGCCGAAGCCAAAGACCAAGTTCTGGGAAGAAGACCTTGCCGGTTCAAACGCCGGCCGGTTCCTTATGGGTGCGGGAAACACCGTGCGTTGGATCGACCACCCGGAGCTTCGCCGGCGCCTCAATGCCGTTGTGGACGGCATTGCAAAATGCCGCCAGCCTGACGGTTACATCATGGCCTATCCGAAGGACACGATTTTCTTTTCGGAGCGGGGCGCCTACACGCGGGCGTGGCTGACGCACGGCCTCATCGACGCCGGGTATGCAGGAAACCAGAAGGCTTTTGAGCTGCTGCGAGGATATTACGACTGGTTTAACCACTGTTCTTACCTGCCCTATATGATGCGCTTTGCCATCCAGGGCGGGCAGGGCATGATTGCCAACACGCGCCTCTACTTTACCGCCGTGGGCAAGCCCCCCGACATTCAGGTCATACAGCAATACTTCCAGGAAAACTACTGGCTGGATCAACTGGCTGCCCGCGATGATCGCGCGCTTTGGCAATATCCTTATGACCGCCCGCATTGTTATTTGCTCACGGACATCCTGGCTTACCTTGACGTTTACCGCGCTACAGGTGATCCCCGCTATCTCAACGCGGTCAAAGGAAGCTGGGACCTCTTTCACAACAAATGGGAGAATATCGGAGGCACCACTTCCATCATCGAATATGTTGTATGCCCGCCGAAGTCCTACCTGCTTCATGAGCGGCTTGAAGAGATGTGCGGAAATTCCTTCTGGGCCTTTTTGAACCAGCGTCTGCATGAGCTCGATCCGGAGGAAGAAAAATACGTTACCGAGATCGAGAAATCGATTTACAACGCCGCGCTGGCCAGCCAGGCCGGGCCACACGGCTTCCGATACCACCAGGTTCTCGTGCACCAAAAAGAGAACCCGACTGAGATCAATACCTGCTGCGAAGGTCAGGGCACACGGCTGATTGGTTCGCTGCCGGAACACATTTATTCGATCGCTTCTGACGGCCTGTACGTGAACCTCTTTGAGCCTTCTACGGTCCGGTGGAAACAGAACGGGGAGGACTTGAGTTTAAAGATGAGCACAGCGTTTCCCTTTGACCCCGATGTTCGACTGGAATTCTCCGCGGCCCGATCAGCCCACGCCAAAATCCGTGTGCGCGTACCTTCCTGGGCGGCGCGCGAAATGGCGGTGCAGGTTAACGGCAGGCTTGCAGCGACAGGCCGTCCAGGCAAATATGTTGTGCTTGACCGGACCTGGTCCAACGGCGACACAGTTGCCTTCAAACTGCCGGCCGAGCTGCGCGTGGTGCAATATACCGGCGCAACTCAAATTCCCGAGCACGACCGCTTTGCCATTCTGTACGGCCCCATTCTGCTGGCGGCAGTGGGCGCTCCGCAAGTCAGACTGCTCGGCGCGGAGGCAAAACGTCCGGAAAGCTTGATCGAGCTGCTAAGCCCGACCCCGGGCCAACCGCTTCATTACACGGTCAGGAAGAATCCCGGCATCGAGTACCTGCCTTACTGGCAAATCGATAAACAGCCGTTCAATTGTTTCCCGGCGGTGGCCCGGAATGCCTGATCAGTTATCGTATCGGGGCAGCGTGAGGCGACCGCGAATCAGAAAAATGATGGATGCACTGCTGGAGCACGCGTATGGGGCTTGACACTATCGCATAGCGTGAGATATTGTGCCGATACAGTCTGGCTGGAGAAGCCTTGCTTGTTACGTAGCCAGCTCAAAGAATGGGGTGTGTTCAATCACAGCGGCATCAGATCACGGGCGGCTTCTTCGCAACGCTCGTAAAAGTCCTGCTTCCCTGTTTGCTGAACTCCTTTTGACAGGCGAAAAGAATGAAAGCGAGGACTAATCGACTTTCGAGGTTTTATTCATGAAGACGAGAAACGATAACAAAATCGGTTCAGAAAGGATTGTCATGCGCAATTTCTTTCTGTCTTTATTTGCCATTTTCCTATGTACCCTCGCCTGGGCAAACCTCCGCGCCCAAACCGGTCAGCCGATCTACGGCCCGAACCCCCTGGACCTTACGGCCCAAATCAAGTCGCCGCGGCTTGAATCTTCGTTGCACCGGCCCCTTCCCGAGCAATATATCTGGATGCGCACGAATGGCGAGATGCCGGTCGCTTTCTGGTCCCCTACGGCCGGAGCGGCTCAGCGCTGGCTCTACTTTCGTCGCAGCTTTGACGTTGCCAGTGTTCCGCGCGTGGCGACCCTTTACGCGGCGGGGCCGGCACGCATTCGCGTCTACTTGAACGGGCATCTTATAGCCAATGCGCAACAGAACCCTGGAGCGAAGATTCATCCTTACGTGTTAATCCTGAACGTAAGCAAATCACTCCAAGCAGGCAGGAACGTGCTCGCCCTTGCGGTCGCATACGGGCGGAGGCTGGTGGTGAAAATTGTGCCCGCGCCCGAAGCCGTGAACGCTCCGGCCATTCTGATGAGCGGCCCAGGTTGGAAATACAGCCTTCAGGAACAGGCAGGATGGCAGAATCCTGATTTTGGCGACACCGGCTGGGAGTCTGCGGAAACGCACGGGGGGATTGAGAGCAATATCAATTTCTTCCAGGCCAACCAGGACGCCGCACTCTACCAGTGGCCTGGCTACGACGGCATCTCGCCGTTTCTTGCCCGCGTGCCCGTCCGGGCTGCGGCGACGCTCGATGTTTTTCCAGGCCTCGGGAAATTTCATGGCCTTTCCGCGCTGTCGACCAAAGGCAACCAGCTCATGGCTGCTCCGTCTTCGGATTTCGCCGTTGACCTGCCCTCATCGGCAGCGCTTCCGGACGAGTATCCCAGCCTGGTGCTTGATTTCGGGCGTGAGTCCACGGGACGGCTGAAAGTCGTTTCCGACTCTGATGCTCCGACGCGGATTGCCATCCAGTATGGCGAATCGCTCGGCGAGGCTATCAACGATCCCTATCTTGGAGTAGACGATCTTGTCGTCCCTCCCCATGCCACTGTTTACGGCCCCAAGAGCGCGTTTCGTTACGCCGAGGTTCGTTTCCTGGCTGGCCCCTCGCCTATGCGGTTCAAAACCATCGAACTCGACGATATCTATTACCCTGTCCATTATCGCGGGTCCTTTGATTCTTCCGATGCCCTTCTCAACCGCATCTGGCTGGTGGGGGCTTACACAGCGCACCTCTGCATGCAGGATGACATCTGGGATGCACCGAAGCGCGACCGGGCCCGCTGGATGGGCGACCTCGATGTCAGCGGACACGTGATTGACGATGTATTCGCTGATCGCTTTCTTATGCAGCAAACCATGGATCAACTGATCCACGATGCAGGAGACCCCGTCGATAACGAGGTGAACCATATTCCCGGCTACTCGGCCTTCTGGATTATGGGTGAGGCTGACTACTACCAGTACATCGGGAACAAAGCCTATCTGGAGTCAATCCACCAGCCGCTGGTTCAGCTCCTGAGCTACATGGAAGGCGACCTGAACAGCCAAAACCTTTTTACCAATCTGAACGGCCGGATGATCTGGCCCTTTGTGGACTGGTCACCGGGTCTCTCACCGTGGCCGAGCTTTTTGGGTAGCGGCAAGCCACTTCCCATCCAGGAAACCGCACCCAACGCGCAGCGAGCTACCGAGTTTGAATACTATGCGGCCTTTAAGGAAGGAGCCTGGCTGTTGCGGCAGTTGGGAGACACGTCGAATGCGGACCGCTTCGCTTCCGAGGCCAAAGTGATACGCCAAGCCTCCCTGCAATATATGCTCAACCGGCGGACCGGGACATTCGGTGACCGATGGCAGCCCAACGCCATGGCAATTTACTCCGGCCTCGCCGACAAATCGGAAACCCAGACGATCTGGCAAAAAGTCCTCTCGCACCCTGACAAGTTCAGGATCACTCCCTACTACAATTACTATGTGATCGCAGCTATGGCGGCGGCAGGCCACGAGGAAGCTGCGTTGAATTGGATTCGCAAATACTGGGGCGGAATGATCCGGCGCGGTGCAACAAGTTTTTGGGAAGCCTACTTCCTCGGATTGCCCAAGCACAAATATCATCACGACTTACGAGCCGATTATGGTCAGGGCGATTTTGTAAGCCTGGCCCATGGTTGGTCAACCGGGCCGACGGTCTGGCTGACCGAAGAAATCCTTGGCATCAGACCGACTGCTCCTGGCTTCAGCCAGGTTTTGATCCGGCCGGACCTGGCGGGGTTGCAGTGGGCACGCGGAACTGAACCCACGCCCCGCGGAATCATCAAGGTGAATTATCACCCTGCATCCGGCAGCGGTCTGGTCGCTACGATTGACTTGCCCTCGGGCACGCAGGCCGATGTATCCATGCCCGTTTCTGAGGGCCAGAAGATGGTTCAGGTCAATGGGCGAGAGGAGATCGGCACGCTGGCACAAGGCGGACGCCGCTCCGTCATCCACATCCAGCAGCCGGGACATTACGTTTTGAAATCGCAATAAGCACGCGGTGGATTGATGGGCGCTAGGCCGGGCCGATGCCAATCACCCGGCCTCAAGGAAAGCAGCAAATCCCGAATTTCTACGGATGGCCGGATGCGGGCGGTGAATCGGGAGACGTGATGTTCCCCAGGGGATCAACTGCCTCTTGCTTTTGCGTCCTCAACTGCTGGAACTTGCGAAGAGCTTCCTGGGACTTGGCATTCATCCCAAGCTGATGGTACACGCGCCCGAGAGTGTAATAGGCTTCCGTGTACTTTGGATCCAGTCGGAGACCGGTCTCCAACTGCTCCTTTGCGTCTTTGTAGTTGGCCATTTGAGCATCAAGGGAGCCGAGATTGAAGTAGGTCCGCGCATAAGAGGGGTCGAACTGCTCTGCAAGCTTCATTTCACGGAGCGCCCCTTCAGTATCGCCAAGGCGGCTTAGCAGGATCCCATAATGGAGAAGGTAATAGGGATTCCTGGGATTCATTTGCAGAGCCCTCTCAAAGTCCAGCTTCGCTTCAGGTAACTTGAATTCGATCGAATTGATGGCGCCGAGCATGAACTCGGCTTTATCGAAGTGAGGGTCCAGCTTCAGCGCCGTTCTGAAGTGCTGGGCCGCCCGAAGATAGAATTTGTCCTGGTTATAATAATTGCCCAACAAGAAGAAACTCATGCCGATGTAATAAACCGCTTCCGCAGGATTGGACTCCATCTGCCCGGCCCGCAGGAAAGACTCGATGGCCTCGCCTTGTTTTCCCAGCCACTGATAGATCTGGCCCTGAGTCATCCAGTAGTCCGGCCTGTTCGGATCGGCTGCGATGGCCCGTTGAATGACCGCCAGGGCTTCTTTTCGCTTCTGTTCCAGGTTCAAGGTCTGGGCTTTAAGGTTGAGATAATCCGGATTGTTCTGAAGCGCGGCGTCATTCAACTTACTCAGAGTTTGTGACGCGCACTGAACATCTTGCTTCTGCAGACATTGGCGTAGTTTCTGAAATTGCGGCGGATCGACGACCGCTTTGCGATTCGCCACCGCCTTGTGGGACGATACGCCGCGAACAACCGGGTTGCCTTTCCGGCTCAGCGACTCCGCCAGCGTGGCCTGCTTTTCGGCTAATCGAACTTCACCCATGGTTCTCATGAGCTGGGAGAGTTGGGCCGGGAAAGCAGCCTCCCTGGGAAAGCGCTGTTCTCCCGTTTGAAGCGTTTTAAGGGCCTTCTGGGTTTGCCCGGCTTCAATCTCCGCGGTGGCGAGTTCACTGTACGCGAGCCCCAGATTGGGATCGCGGGCAACGGCTTCCTCAAGATAGGGAAGAGCCTCGCGGTTCTTGCCGATCCTGCGCAATGTGGTGCCAAGGTAAAGGTAAGCTCGACCGAATGCCGGGTCGACTTTGATCTCCTGGCGGAAGTCCTGAATCGCCGCCTTATAATCGGCGCGGTTAAAGTTGATCAGGCCAAGACTGAAGTGCACGATGGGAAGTTCGGGATCGAGCCGGGCGGCTTTCTGGTATTCAGCTTCCGCATTGGCAATGTTGTGCTGCGCCTTGTAGGCGTTTCCAAGCAACAGGTGCAGCCATGGAGAGTGAGGAAAATTCTGGTAGAAGGTCCGGAAGTCCTTCAATCCAGCCTTGGTGTCATGCAGGTCGTGATCCTGCTCGATCAGCACGTAAAGGACATAGGGATCGTGGTCGCCCATCGCAAATGACTTGGACAGCGCTTCCCTCGACGCCTGGTGATTTCGAAGGGCACGGTAAGTCATGCCGAGATAAAACTCGGTCTTGGCATTGGGAGGAAGGCTCTTGAACACAAGCAAAGCTTCCTCCGGCTGGCCTCCAGAGAGCAATACCGTCCCAAGAGCAAGGGCGAGGTTGAAATTGCGGGGAGCGATTTTCAGGCCGCGATGAATCCACGTGAGCGCTTGCTGGAAACGCTGCTGCTGAAGCAAAAGCACTCCGAGGCTCTCATAAGCGGCAGGATTCTGTGGACAGAGCTTGACAGCCTCTTCGAGTGCGCCTTCCCGCGTCGCGACCGGGACCTTGTCATCGCCCCCCCTGACGAGCAGTGTTTCAGACCGGCTTTGCTCACTGCACTTGGACACGTTGCTGCCGGCGGAAAGGCTTGACTGAAATCCGAGCATCGCAACCGGGGAAAAGGCTGCGAGACAACTCAACCAAACCAGGATGAGTTTGAAGGTTCGATTAAGTCCGATGAACGATCTACTTGGAGGGTGTCCACCCTGACACCTGCTTTGCATTGGCCAACCTGACTTACCCATAACAAACAAGGCTTGAGTTAGTAACATCGAGTCACACAAGCCTGCCCTCGCATCCGATCTTATGATACTACCTAAACATAATCGAGTCTTGAAACAAATATATGACGCCCGCGTTCTCTTGTTTGAAAAGTAGGCTACAGGCGCAGACCCGGGTAGCAGACTTCGTGCTCTTCGAAGTCTGCGGCTTTCTTCAGGACACGCCGCAGAGTTTCCAAAGGCAGGGAGTCCTGTGCTATAACACCCTGGATTCCGCGGTTGTAGCGCAGGGCCTGCTCTCCGGCCCTGCGGTCTTTGCGTAGATTCATAGCAAGAGCCGCAGCGTTATAAGGCGAACGATACAAGTGATCTCAGGCCTTGGGGTGGGTGCGGTCGTAGACATCCATCAACTGACGGATGGAGACCTGGGTATACTTTTGCGTTGTGGCGAGGCTCTTGTGCCCCAGCATTTCCTGAATGGCGCGCAGGTCGGCACCTTCCGCCAGCAAGTGCGAGGCGAAAGCATGGCGCAGCGAGTGCGGGCTGACCTTGACATTGGGACCGTACATTCGCACGTACTGTTTGAGAATCCGGTCGATGGAGCGCGTGGTGAGCCTCTGGCCGCGAACATTCAGGAAAAGGGCCTGGCTGCCGGCCCGGGTTTCGCGCAATAGCTTTTCGCGGGCGGGCAGGTAAGCCTCAAGCGCCGCTTTTGCTTTTGAACCGAAAGGAACAATCCTTTCCTTATCGCCTTTTCCGCGGACCAGGACGAAAGCGTCTCCAAAGTTGACGTTTCGCAAGTCGAGGCCCGCCAGTTCGCTGACGCGCAAGCCGGAGGCATAGAGCACTTCCATGATCGCGCGATCGCGCAGAATCGAGGAGTCGTTTCCCTGGGCGGCCTTTGCCACGGCGTCGAGGAAAGTGTTCATTTCTTCCTCCGTCATGATTCGGGGAAGCTTCTTGTCGAGCTTGGGAGTTGAGATGGTCGCCGCGGGATTTTCACTGATCAGGCGTTCTCTTGTCAGGAATTTATAGAAAGCGCGGATGGCAGCCAGCTTGCGCGCAATGGATGACTTCTTCTCCTGCTTCTGGAACAGGTGCGCCAGAAAAGCGCGGATTCTGAGAGCGGTGACGGCGTTCACGTCAACCGCAGCCTCTTTGTCTCCTTCTGCCAGAAAGTCGCGGAACTGGACAATGTCGCTGTGATAGTTTCGAATCGTGTGCGGCGAAGCATTTCGAACTTTCAGATATTTGATGTAATGCTCGATCAGGTCATCCATAATGTTCAGTTTTCTGCTGTCCCTTCGAGATTTTCAGCGAGATCCGGGCGGCCGGGCAATGAGGCCACTTCATCGGTGTAAGCGACGGATGCCCTGTCGCCAGCAGGCAATCCTTTTGCACCGCCCTCAAGCCACGCCTGCAGGTCTTCAAGCGCCCGCTCGCATTGCTTTTCCCGGCGCGCGCGGCGGTCTCGTGCAACTTGCCGAGGCAGGTCCTCGACAGGAGGCAGAAGATCGAAAGCCATGTTCGCAGGCTGATAGTGCTGCGGGCTGGCGTGCGTGACGTAATGAACCAGCGAGCCCAGAGCCGTCGTACGAGGCGGCGGCGTAAAAAATTCCTGCCGCACCCGATGGGCCAGTGCCATGCCCGCAAGCAATCCCGTCGCGATGCACTCCGCGTAGCCTTCCACGCCTGACAATTGCCCGGCAATGAAGACCTGCGAGGCGGCATGCAGACTCAAATCAGGGCTCAAAAGCGCGGGCGCGTTGATATAAGTGTTCCGGTGGATCTGGCCGAAGCGGAGGAATTCCGCCTTCTCCAGGCCCGGGATCATGCGCAGAATTCTTTTCTGGTCCGGGAATTTCAAGTGATTTTGAAAACCGACCAGGTTGTAGCTGGAATAGCGCAGATTTTCGGCGCGGAGTTGCACTAGGGCATAGGGCCGCTTGCCGGTTCGCGGATCAATAAAACCCACGGGCCGCATGGGGCCGAAACGCAGGGTGTCGTAGCCGCGCCGCGCCAGTTCTTCAATGGGGAGGCAGGCTTCAAAATATTTCACGTCCTCGAATTCGTGAGCCTGGACAGGTTCCGCGCTCATCAGGGCTTCGTAAAAGGCGCGGTATTCGTCCGGCGTCATCGCACAGTTCAGGTAGTCTTCGCCGCCCTTCCCGTAACGGGAAGCCCGGAAAACGCGATCCATGCTCAGCGTGTCGGCATCGACAATCGGACTGATCGAATCGTAGAAAGCCAGGCTCTCGGTCCCGGTCAATCGTTGAAGGTCATGCGCGAGGCGGTCGGAAGTCAATGGGCCGGTGGCGATCAGCATCGGCCTGTCGCCTGCTACTTCGGTTATTTCCTCGCGGCGCAATTCGATGAGCGGATGCTTTTCAATTGCTTCCGTAACGGACGAGGCAAAGCGTTCGCGATCCACCGCCAGCGCGCTGCCGCCCGGAACCGCACATTCATCGGCCACGCGCAGCAGCAACGATCCTGCACGACGCATCTCTTCCTTCAGCAGCCATGAAGCTGCCCCGCGGGCGTTGGACTTGAGTGAGTTGCTGCAGACCAGCTCCGCAAGCCGGTCTGTCTTGTGCGCCGGCGTCGGACGATGCGGGCGCATTTCACAGATCGCCACACGCACGCCGTGCTTGGCAAGCTGCCAAGCCGCTTCGCTGCCCGCAAGACCGCCTCCGGCAATGAGGACTTGTTCTTCCATTGGCCCTTCGAATGATTATAGCAACCGGGGCCGACTGTAGCGGCGATCTATAATCGCCGGACGCAAGAACCGCAGCGTTAAAAAGCGAACCCTGCGCTACGAAGGCAGGTTGTCACGAATTTGTAGCGAAGGGCCCACACTGTGGCCCTGCGGGTTTTGGGTGTGATTCAAGGCAAAACGCGCAACGTTAAGCTACGGACGTTGCGCTACAAGGAAGGGCCATGCGTGGCTATTTTTCAAGGAATGCGTTGACCACCTGATCCACCTGTTTCTGCTCGCAGCCGACCGCGAGGTGGCCGCAATCCGAGGTAAGTTTGAATACCTGAGCGTGAATCAGCTTAGCAAAATTCAACGCCGGGTTGGGATTGACCATATGGTCCTGCATGCTCGGGATAACCAGCACCTTGGCGCGGACGACTGAGGCGGCCTTGGTGATGGAGCCGCCGAAGGGCGCGGCAACGTCGTCGGCAATCATGGCCTGCAACTGCCGGACCCAATCATTGGCGTCAAACGATTTCATCGTCGACTCTTGCGTCTCAGCGAGAAGCTTGGGAAACTCGGCGGGGGTGGTGTGGGTGACGCGGTAAGTGGGGGTGGTCAAATTCAACGTGTGGATGTCCGCCACCGTGTCCATGGCGTAAACGGGAGGCGAGGTGTAATTCCCCTGGTCCCAGTCCTTAGAAAACTCGATGGCGTGAAGTTCCGCTGTCCAGAGCAGCAAATCATAGGAGGTAAGCTGCGGAGAGCCAACGATGGGAATGGCCTCATCCATAAAGGTGGGATAGGAAACCATCCACTGAAAGGTCTGCATTCCCCCCATGGAAATTCCGATGACCGCGTGCAGGTGATGAATTCCGAGAACGCGCGTCGCCAGGGCGTGCTCGGATTTCACCATGTCGCGAATGGTGAATTTCGGGA
Organism: Acidobacteriota bacterium; assembly: GCA_021828225.1. Next base: position 11,222 of record JAKASH010000019.1, read on the forward strand.
ACTGCATGCGCGGCTGCGCTTTGCTGTTCGAGGGCGATGAAGTGACGCCGTCACCCAGCGCGTCCACCAGGATGAAGTAATACTTGGAGCTATCGACCAGTTTCCGGGGCCCCACCAGGTCTACTAATTGTTTCGTCGTCCCAGTAAACCATGTGGGGAATAGGACGGCGTTTGACTTCTGCGCATTCAGCTCCCCGAAGGTGCGATAGCCGATCTTGAGATTCCGAATGACCTGCCCGTCTTCCAAACGAAAATTGCCCAGCGAGGCAAATTTAAGCTCCTGTGCAGCCAGTGGGCCGGCAGACAAGACGCATAGTGAAATAACTATGAAGACACTTCTGACTCTTCGTGATGTTTCCATTGACATGAGTTAAGTTTCCCTGCCCCTTTTCTTTAAGGTCTTACTCCCGGAATGCTGAGAGGGATCCGATAGACACTGCTGCTGGCGGTGACGTAGAGCGTCTTCCCGTCGGCGTCACCCCAGGCGCAATTGGCCACTCGTTCCGGAATCTTGATCGTGCCGATGTGTTTCCCTTCAGGAGAAATAATCCAGACGCCGCCGGGGCCGGCACCGTAGAGGTTCCCATCCTGGTCAACCTTGATACCGTCCGGCCCGCCCGGTCCTTCGCTTGGATCAGCCTTGCAAAAGACTTTACCGTTGGTCACCATGCCGTCCGGCTTGACGTCGTACCGCATCCAGACCATGTCTTTGGGATCGGAGTTCGAGACGTAAAGGTATTTCTGATGCGGCGAGAAGGCGATTCCGTTGGGCCGGGTGAGGTCTTTGATCACGAGCTGAAGATGGCGATTGTCCGGCGGACCCCCGGCTGGAATTGAGGCCGCTCCCGGCAGCCGGAAGACGCCGTTAAACGGCAATTGCTTGAGCGGGTCATGATCGCCCTGCGTCGGCAGGCCATAAGGAGGATCGGTAAAATAGAGCGATCCATCCGACTTGTAGACCAAGTCGTTGGGGCTGTTCAGCCGCTTGCCGTGGTAACGATCGCAAAGCACGGTCAGCTTAGCGCCGGGCTTCAGCGATTCCAGCCGGAAGATTTCACGGCGCGCGTGGCCCGCAACCGTCAGCCGGCCCTTTCTATCGAGAGTCATGCCGTTCGAACCGGGCTCAGGTCCCGCGTACGGCTTGGTTCCCTGGTAGCCGCTGGGATGGAGAAAAATGGAAGTCCCCTGGCCCGGAACCCACTTGACGATCCTGTTGTGGTGAATCGCCGCAAACAGAAGATATCCGCTGTGAATCCAGACGGGACCTTCCGTCCATTCAAAACCGGTTGCCACTTTTTCGACTTTGGCTCCAGCGGGGACGATGGCGTCGATCGCCGGGTCGAGCCGCACGATCGAGCTGGTTGTTTTAGCAGCCGACGGCTGTTCAGCAGTTTTTGGCGCTTCCTTTTGAGAACAGCCAATGAGGAGACCCAAAAGACAAAGGGTGACAAGCCAGCGCGTTTTCATGCGGGCGATTCTACTCCGGAGTTCTGCGCAAAGCAAACGAAAGTCCTGGGGAGCGCAATTCAGGGGACGGTTGAGGGTTCGCGCAGACAAGCCACGGCATGCCTTTGATGCCGTGGGTTCATAGTTTCTGGCCTGCAAAGGCCCACGCACAGAAGGCAGTGCTGCTACCCCGCATGGTGAGAGAGTAATACGCGGACCGTCAGGCGGTGATTACGCCACTTCGCGCTTATACTTGCAGTTCTCGTTCCAGCAGACGCGCGTTGTTGTGCCGGTCTTCTTGTTGGTTTTCTCCAGCAGAATCGGTGAGCCACAGTCCGGGCACGGCTCGGCCACAGGCTTGTCCCACACCGTGAATTTGCAGTCGGGATAACGCGTGCAGCCGTAAAAAGTCTTTCGACGCTTCGTCCGGCGAACCACAATTTCCCCCGAACAACCCTTCTCCGGGCACGGAATCCCGAGCGTCTCCCGCTTGACGAACTTGCAGGTGGGATAGTTGCTGCAGGCGATGAACTCGCCGTAGCGCCCGTGTTTCTTGACCAGGTTGTTGCCGCATTCGGGGCACTTTTCGTCCAGCGGAACATCAGCTACGGCTGTGGCTGCCCCTTCTTTGATGACGATCTTTCTGGTATTACGGCATTCCGGATAGCCGGTGCAGGCCATGAAATAGCCGAAACGGCCGCGCTTCAAGGTCATCAGCTTGCCGCACTTCTCGCAGGTTTGCTCGGGAACTTCCGGAGCCACAGAAGGCGTTCCGTATTTGGCGGCCAGTTCCGGCGTCAGGTTGCTGGTATTTTCGCAATCGGGATAACCCGTGCAGGCCAGGAAATTGCCGTTGCGTCCCAGCCGGATCACCATGGGTTTGCCGCATTTCTCGCACTTGACGTCGGTCGGGATCCCCTCGCCTTTCAGGTTGACCATCTCGCGCTCGGCCACCTGAAGGTCCTTTTTGAATTTCGAATAGAATTCGGTGAGGGCGCCTGTCCAGGAAAGTTTGCCGTCCTCTACCTCATCGAGCTCTTCTTCCATGCGCGCCGTGTAAGCGATATCGAAAATGTCGGTGAAGCTTTTGACGAGCAGGTCGTTGACCACCATGCCGAGTTCGGTGGGACAGAAGCGCCCTTGCAGCTTTTCCACGTAATCGCGATTCTGGATCACCGAAAGGATGGTCGCGTAAGTTGAAGGGCGCCCGATCCCTTTTTCTTCCAGTGCCTTCACAAGGGTCGCCTCGTTGTAACGCGGTGGCGGCTCCGTGAAGTGCTGTTCGGGCAGCAGTCCAAGCAGGCGCAGGACCTCATCCTTCTCGACGGCGGGGAGGCGCGATTTCATCTCGTCGTTTTCGTCAACCGCCTTATCGTCCTGGCCCTCTTCGTACACGGCGCGGAAGCCTTTGAATTTCTCCACCGAGCCAGTGGCGCGCAGCAGATAATCGCCCGCGGCAATGTCGATGGTGGTCTGGTCAAAGACCGCGGGATTCATCTGGGAAGCGACAAATCGCTGCCAGATCAGCCGGTAGAGTTTGAGTTCGTCGGCGGAGATGTGTCCACGAAGGGAATCGGGCGGGAGATCCATCGAAGTGGGGCGGATTGCCTCATGGGCGTCCTGCGCGCCCTTCTTGCTTTTGTAACGGATGGCCTGCTCCGGAAGGTACTCGTCACCATAAGTCTTTTTCACGTAGGCCCGCGCCGATTCAAGGGCGCTTTCCGCAACGCGCGTTGAATCCGTGCGCATATAAGTGATCAGGCCCACCGGCCCTTCGCCGAGGTCGATCCCTTCATACAGTTTCTGGGCCAGTGCCATGGTCCTCTTGGCGGTAAAATGGAGCTTGCGGACGGCCTCCTGCTGCAGCTTGCTGGTGATGAAGGGAGGCACCGGATACTTGCGCCGTTCGCGCGTTTCGACGGATTCAACGTGGAAACTGGCCTTCTCAAGGGCGGCGCGATGGGTATCGGCGGCGGATTGGTCAGGAATCTCCAGCTCTTTACCCTGAAACTTGAGCAGGCGCGCTTCAAACGGCGGCGGATTCTTGCCCTCGAGTCTGGCGCCAATCGTCCAGTATTCTTTTTTCTCAAATGCCTGGATTTCCCGCTCGCGCTCGACAATCAGGCGCAAGGCCACGGTCTGCACTCGGCCGGCAGAGATGCCCCGCCTGACCTTATCCCACAGCAGCGGGCTCACCTTATAGCCCACCAGACGGTCCA
>JAKASH010000690.1 GCA_021828225.1 Acidobacteriota bacterium
GGTTTGTCATCACCAACCTGAAGCAGAGTCCGCAGTGGATCTACGAGCAGATCTACTGCGCGCGGGGCGAAATCGAGAACCGCATCAAAGGTGCGCCGGCAAAACCGGCGAGGAGCAGGTGGTGCAAGTCCACTGCACTGAAGGAGTAGCGAACCACAGTGGCCCCGAGTCATGCGCTATCGTCCGCGAGGGCGATGGTGAAGCGTTGGCAGGGGTACGCACAGGCCAGCCATGGAGCCGCGAAAATGATTCTTGTTCCGAACGCTGACACGGTCTTTGACGTGGAAGGCAACACGAGCAGATACGACAACGCGAGTGTCCGCTCGGTTCGGCGTGGTCTGAGACCCTGGCATGTGCGCACGCTCCTCGTACGGGAACCGGGAGATCTTGGGTCTGGCCGGGAAGCACCACCGGTCCGCATCGGGAAGGCGAGGAGCCGAAGCCGATGAAGTACGGACTCAAGAAGTCTGACCTCGCCAAAGTAGCGGAGAAGCCGACGAACAAAGCCGACAGTCGAACGGCGGCGGAGTGGGTAGAGCCAAGGGCGGGGACCGAGGGGAACGCGGACCAGCAAAGCACGCACCGGACGCAGTGCCGGGCTCGTGTGTCACAGGCGCTGGCGCGCGTACGTCAAGCAGCAAGGGCAAGGAAGAAGGAACGGTTCACCGCGCTGCTCCACCACATCAACATGGATCTGCTCCGACTGTCGTTCTACGCACTGAAGCGCAGCGCGGCGCCGGGAGTAGACGGTGTGACGTGGAAGGACTACGAGGCAGCCCTGGAGAGCAATCTTCGGGGGCTGCATGAACGAGTCCAGCGGGGGGCGTACCGGGCACTGCCCAGTCGGCGCAGGTATATACCCAAGCCGGATGGGCGCCAGAGGCCGCTAGGGATCGCGGCGCTGGAGGATAAACTTCTCCAGCGGGCGGTGGTAGCGGTGCTCAATGCGATCTACGAGGAAGACTTCCTCGGGTTTTCGTATGGGTTCCGACCGAAGCGTAGCCAGCATGATGCCTTGGACGCGCTGATGGTGGGCATCCAGCGACGGAAGGTGAACTGGATTCTCGACGCCGATTACCGAAGCTTTTTCGACACGGTGAGTCATTCGTGGCTTCTCCGTTTCCTGGAGCATCGGATCGGCGACGAGCGCATCCTCCGCTTGATCCGCAAGTGGCTGAAGGCGGGAGTACTCGAAGCGGGGATCGTCACGGAAAGCGAGGCGGGCACGCCTCAGGGTGCGACAGTAACTCCCCGTACGCAAAAGATAACTTGGTCCCGGCGATGCCATAGACGGACCGGGCAGCCGGTGTGGTGTGCCGTCCGATCCCGACGTGGGAACCGGAATGGAGTGGCGAATGGTGATTGTGTTCGTTCCGACCAGAACTTCTCTCACGACCAGCCGCAGGATCTGTTGGCGTTCGCGGGTGTCCATCGTCTCGGCGCGCCGGCGGAGTTTGCTGCGAAACGTGCCCAGGCTATCAGCGAGCTGCAAGTATTTCGCTTGATCAACTGCCGCCATCTTCAGAGATTGTAGTCCGAATTCCACGGCCTGCACCCGCTGGCGTAACTCCGGCATTCGTTGGCGTAACTCGGCAAGTGTCACCAAACCTTCCTGATAAGCGGTGATCAAGCGCCCGCTGCTCTTTTCCAGCCGAGCTTGTTCTCTGCGCAATTCTTCCTCCCGCCTGCGCAGTGGATCGGCATTCCGCGCGGCTTCTCGGCGTCGGTCGATTTCGCCCTGAACGAGATCAGGATCGTCCAGCAAACGAATGACTTCTGCCCAGACGAATTGGTCCAAAGCGTCCTGGCGAAGCGAGCGGTTGCTGCAGACCGGTCCTTTGAGCCGACGGTAGCCGTCCGACCCGATGCAGCGGTAATAATAGAGCTTCCGTTTGCAGGTTCGCGTCGATGTCCGGTATAAAGCATAGCCGCACTGTTCGCAGACCAGCATCCCCTGCAGCAGCGTTGGCTCGACGGTGCGTCGCGGCGCGTGCTGCTTGTTTTTTCCCAACTGCTCTTGTGCCAGGGCAAAGATTTCTTCGCTGACCAGCGCGGGCACCGGCACTTCGATCCAATCCTGGCGCGGCCGCTCGTGGTTGGCGCTATCCCGGCTGGCAACTCCGTGGCGCTGGCGCAACGGTCGCGTGATGCGCTGCCGTGGCCGTAATTCTGTCTTGCCGTAGCACGCCCTGCCCTTATACGCCGGATTCCGCAGCAGGCCCCACACCGTGGAACGTTCCCAGCGAGTCGTTCCGGTTCGCGTGGGAAATTTGGCGTTCATTCAGCAGGCGGGCAATGGCGTTGATGCTGAGCCCTTGCTGAGTGTAGACTTCGAACGCCATGCGCACGACCTGAGCCTCGCCTTCGATCACCTCGTAATAAGCGGCACTGCTGTCAGTCTTGCGCACATAACGATAGCCATAGGGAGCACCGGAAAGCACATTCACTATTCCTTGTTGCGCCCGGTGCCGCTTTCCCCGCCGGCAGCGCTCGGCGATCTGGGCACGCTCATACTTGGCAATCATACCCTGAAATTGCATCAGGAGTTGATCTTCCGGGCTGGTTCCGGCGGGGGATTTCAAAAACACCAGT
>JAKASH010000691.1 GCA_021828225.1 Acidobacteriota bacterium
CACAAGATGGGCTTTACGTAGCGCTTACAGAATTTTGCAGCGAACGGTGAAAAAAGTCTTATCTGTTTGTCTCAACCAAGGGGGCAACCCCAGATCCAGTAAACACAACCTATAGAGCTTACTGTACTTAGGCAGCTACCCTCAGAAGAGACTGGGATCTGGCGGCCACGGGAAAGTTCCGTCACAATATGCGGGATCTACTAAAGTTCGCTCGGGCTCGCCGCCAGCATAAACCCAAATCATAGCCATGGGAGAGTTCGATTCATTCAGAAAACGATGCGGTCGGCCCTCCGGGACGAATGCAGTATCGTATCCAGTCACTCTGTAACAATTGCCTTGTATAAGGCAGAGTGCATGTCCTTCGACAATCGTGATTGACTCATCGAATTGGTGGAAATGGCAAGGCAGTGAAGCTGCAGGTTGAAACCTTCCGTACCCGCCGCAGATTCCCACCGCACCGAATCTTCCGGCAAACAGGTCGCGGAACTCGGCGCCTGCGGACAGTTCGTAGACTTCGGCATGGGCAAAGCGAACAAGAGACTCAGGATCTTCGTGCTTGGGATTTTCCAGACCGCGATCCTGGGTAGCAAACACTTGATCCACGAGTTCTTGGGATGGGGCCGCAGATGCAAATGCCGACAGTGCCACCATCGGAGACTCCTGCGAGCAATTCGTAACCTCGTGAGCTACTCCTGCTGGGACACAAATACAATCGAACTGTTCGAGCCAGTAGGAGCGACCTTCCACTGCGACCTGTGCCTGACCATTCAAGAGCGTGATGGCTTCGCAGAAAGCATGATGGTGGTATGGGAGAACAGCACCCGGTTCAAATGTCGTCGTGCCTGTGCTGAACCCCTTTGCAGCACAAGCCCCACTGACGAGCTCCCGAAACAATAGGCCAGATCCTAGAGAAACTGCCTCGCCAGTGACAGGGCGAATGGACTCCACACGAGGATCTTTTTTTGAGGCTTCAATGGTCATCGACGAGTCTCTTCCTTCGCGCCAACCGTTAGAGCGGACGCACAACAGACAAGTCCCGCAGGTAATCAAAGAATGTGTTAGGGCCAAGCACGCCACCGCCCATTCCACTGAGATTCACACCCCCATAGGGGACTCCATGGACAAAGACATTATGCGCGTTGATCCAACTGTTCCCAGCCACCATGCTCTCCGCAACCCGGTTGGCGCGAGACAGATCGTGCGACCAGACACTATTGGCTAGGCCATAGGGAGATTGATTGACCAGCTCGACAGCTTCCCTCTCGTCCCGGAATTTCATGACAAACGGTACCGGGCCAAAGATCTCCTCGCGGCACGCCACATTGTCGGGAGCGCCAACCAGAATGGCTGGTTTCACGTAATACCCCTTGTCCCTGCCCGGAACGTGCTCAACTCCGCCTTCCAGAAGCAACTTCGCTCCCTGCTCACGTGCTTTGTCGAGGTAATTGAGAATTCTGCTGCGTTGCTTTGTACTCACCGCAGGGCCCATTTGTGTGTCGGCCTCATGACCATAGCCGACTCGGATTTCCTTCATGCGGGCGGACGCGGACGCGAGAAGGCGATCATAAATTTTATCTTGCACGACCCATCGCGATGCCGTGCAGCAGACTTGACCGCAGTTCAGCGTAATCGCTGCAACAAGGGCTTGAGCCGTCGTCTCGATATCAACATCGTCAAATATGACCGCCGCCCCTTTCCCGCCTAACTCCAGTTTGACCGGAACTAGATTTTGACCGCACTCTCGCGCAACGAACCTACCCACCTCAGGCGAGCCTGTGAAAGACATTCGGGCAAAACCCGGATGTCGCGCCATCGCTGTCCCCGTAATCTCGCCGGAACCGGTGACCACATTGATGACTCCATCGGGAATTCCCGCTTCCTGCACAAGGCGCATCAGATAAAGCGTAGACAGTGGAGTCTCTTCGGCGGGTTTGATCACTACTGTGTTCCCTGCCGCGAGAGCCGGGGCTATTCCCCACCCCACCAGCAAGAACGGGAAGTTCCATGGAAAAATGAAGCCGCAAACACCACGAGGCAAATGAACGGTGCGCGCTTCATGCCGGGAAACAGCAATCGGATTGCGGTATTGCGCGTGGAATGACAGATCGGCGTAGTACCTCATGGTCTGCGAGAAATTCTGGACATCCGACCGGGCCTGGCCCAATGGCTTCCCTACATCCAAAGATTCGATTTCGGCGATCACCGACTGGCGGGATTCAACCAAATCAGCCAGCCGGTGAAGGTAGGTTGCGCGCTCACTTGGTGCGAGGCCAGCCCAGTTTCCCTTGTGGAATGCCTGCGCGGCTGCCTCAACGGCAGATGCAACGTCTGCTGCCCCAGCTTCGTAAACTCGCGCCAGGACCTCTCCTCTACCCGGATCCATGGTCTCGAAGGTTTTGGACGATGCTGACTTGATCCAGTTCCCCCCCACAAAAAACCTTTGCGGCGTCTCGCTCAAAAACTCTTTGACCTGCTGATCCACCACCGTTTTCATAGCATTCATACCTCATGATGTACGTAATTGTATTGCGTCAATACGGAGACTACGCCGAGAGGAAGCCGCCATCGACGGCCAAGACATGGCCGGTCAC
>JAKASH010000692.1 GCA_021828225.1 Acidobacteriota bacterium
CGATGACCGAAGCACAGATCGAGGCACGCAAGGAGCGCGCCGAAAACGGCACGCTTGTCGTTTTGAAGGTGGGAGACGGATTCCGCGTCTATTCCGTGGACACGCCGTCCCGCATCTATCTCGTCCGGCAGGAAGGCGAACGCTGGCTCTGCAACTGCCCGGATTTCGAATACCACAAGACCGACAGCACGTGGCGCTGCAAGCACATCCTGGCAGTCGCCCCGTGGCCGAAGCCGGAAGCGGCTCAGGTCGCCTCGCCGGGCAACGGACACGCCGCGGAATCTGCTGTTGTAGTCGGATCGAACGGCCACGCGACACCCCAGAGCGTCGCCGGTCGGGAAGCCGACCAAGGCTCCGCCCAGATGCTCATCAAGCGCAGCGTGAGTCCTGATGGCAGGATCGACTCGGTTTCCGTCGAGTTCTCCATGGCCGTTTCGGAAATCCCGAATGGTGAGATCAGGGCGAAAGCCCTGAGCACGCTCCGGCTCCAGAAGGAGATCGTTGCCGATTTCCTCAGGCTGCAAGGGGAAAAGTCTGCCGCGCCTCTTCTACCACCAACTCCGAAGCCACCAGAAGCCGGGCCGCAGAACGGCCAGCCGGTGTTTGCGCGGCTGGTTGACGTGGGGAAGGTGAAGGGCAAGGACGACCGCCTCTACTTCAACGTCGCAATCAACGGCCGGAGTCTGCACCTGTTCGGATCGGCAAAGCAACTTGCCGAGCAAATCCACTCGGCGGGCTACGAGATCGATCCCCAACAGATCGCGCCGGGCCTCCGGCTCAACCTCGCTTGCCGCGCGGTCACGAAACCGAGCGACGACGGCAGGTACGTGAACGTCCTGAAGGTGCTTCCGCTTGCGCAGAGCACCGGGAACGGAGGGGCAGATGCCCGGAACATCCCGTATTGACGAACCGGAAGAGTCGCTCGATCGGGGTCATGCTGGGCAACTCTCCCACTCCAAGATCAATCGCTACCTCACCTGTCCCGAGCAGTACCGGCTGCACTACGTCGAGCGGCTTCGACCGAAAATCGAGGCCGCGAACCGCGTCTTCGGAACTTTGATCCATGCCGCCCTCGCTGATTTCCTCCGTGCCGGAACCGATCCCGTGGCCGTCTTCCTCGAAACCTGGGAAGCGCTCAAAGGGGTCGAGTTGCGGTACGGCAAGCGGGAATCGTGGGAGGGCCTCTGCGATAAGGGCAAAAAGCTGCTTCGGAAGTTCCTCGAAACCGAAGCGCCGAAGATTCGCGAAGTCGAGAGCGTCGAGGAACGGTTCGAGCTGGCGATCAGCACGCTCGACTCTCGCTTCGTCGGCATCGCCGACCTCGTGGCCACGGTGAACGGCCAGAGAACGGTGGTGGATTTCAAAACCTCGGGCTCGGATTACGAGGAACACGAGGCCGCCCTGTCCGACCAACTGACGGCCTACTGGCTGGCGGACCCTCAGGTGCAAAAAGCCGCGCTTTGCGTCCTCCTCAAAACTAAGGAGCCGCGCATCGAGTGGCATTTCGCCGAACGAGATGCGGAGCGCCTCAGGGAATATCTCCAAAAGGTCCGCATCATCTCGGCGGACATCCGGGCAGGGAAATTCTACAAGCGGCCAGGGAAGCACTGCTCCTGGTGCGATTTCCTCCTGGTGTGCCTCGGGGACAAAAAGAAAGCCGAAGAGATGCTCGTCAGGATCGGTTAACCCTCAACAGAGCCATGCGACACCTGCGTGGCTCTTTTTCTTGGATTAACTGCCGGCGGCTTTTCTCAAGCGGAGAGTCAGCCAAGAGTTTTATTCTTACGAAGGCCCTTGTTGGGACCGACCGAGGCTACGCAAAGCGTCAATTCGCGGCTTATACTTTAGGTACCCTTTGTCTGTAAGGCGATAGAGCTTCATTTCCAGGTTCTCCAACGATCCCTCCGCGACCAGTTCGGCGAGGCAGGTGCGGAGCGGTTCAAAACCTTCTGGCGCAGAGTGGTCGAAGCTTACAAAATGCCTGTTTCCGGCCTCGTAATTATCAGCCAACGTTAACAATATGTCGTTCCAGACCTTGTGGTCCACCACGGCACACCTCACGGCGGAGAACACATTGCCTCGCCTCTCCTCATCCGGAGCTGGGGATGCTCAGCCGTTCGCGACTTTCTGTTTCCGCACCTTCGCCCACCGCGCTCTCTGCGCCGCCGCGATCTTCCGCCGGGCAGCGGCGGACATCCTCCGACGCCGTTTTGGGGCTGCTCGCCTCACACCGGCAGAATTGCCCCCTGTTACTCCCTGGAGCGCCCGAATACCGGCGTCCAGCCGAGTGAGTTCCTGCTTCGCGCGGTTTCGCGCGGCTCGTAACGTGTCGAGCGCGTTGTGGATAACGGCCATAGCTCTCCCTTCCTGAGGCTGTGCAAATGAATTCCAATAGCCACCCACTATACGCTCGCCAATGCTGGATTTCCACGATCAAAGACGCCGTGTCACCTGGCGGATATTTGATGGATGTGCTTCAGACAGGCTCAAGAGGTCATCGCCCGTAAAACTGGCAAGTTCGCCAGGGCTCAAGACTTGGTTCACAACTACATCTACGATGCAGTCATTCGACGGCAGAATGCTCAGTA
>JAKASH010000693.1 GCA_021828225.1 Acidobacteriota bacterium
GATCGAATCACAACCGAAGGGCTCTACGGCGCGGACGCCTCGGCGGGCAGCACGGTGCCTGCAGATGCGCCACTTTATAGTCAGGCGGCCACTGGATATCTCTCCTCCCTGCCCGGATCACTCTGGTTCAAGCTGATCCGAGTCAACAGCGGCATTGTTTACAGCAAGCTGAATCTGCGGTTGTCACCGCACATCACGCTGCATGACAGCGTCTGGTACCGTCACGGTTACCGGCTGCATTACCGTGAGACGAATTTCGCCGGGCCCGGCAGTTTCAACACGGAATGGTACCACCCCACTTCCAATACCTTCGGCAACCTGGCGGACTTCGATTGGGATCTTGCCCGCAACCAGGTCACGGCGGGCGGTTACCTGATGCACGGCGACTATAACAGCATCGTGTCCATCTACAATCAGGCGCTGGGCACCTCGAAGACCAATCCGAACCTCTTCAACAGCGCCCATCTCTACAACAACTATGGCCAGGTCTACGCGCAGGACCGCGTCAGCATTCTCCCCAACCTGGTCGTCACGCCGGGCCTTTCGGAGCAGATGTTTCAAACCCGGTTCTTCAATTCCGGCGCTTCGGATTTTCCGCAGGCCAATCCGAACACTGCCATCCAGATGTCCACCACGCCGGATTCACACAAGACTTTCACGCGATTTTCTCCTTCGGTGAGCCTGGCGTACTTGCCTCTCCATCGCGTGGCGTTCCATGGCAACTATGCGGAGACCTATCAGAATCCGATTGACCGGGCCTTCGGCGTCTTTGCCTCGCCAAACGGCGTCGACCTTGCCAGCCTGCTGCCGGTCAAAAACCAGGATGCGGAGGCGGGGGTACGAGTGGAGCCCTGCGAACACGGGCCTCTCGGCCACTGCTCGATTGACGCAACTTATTTTCATGACCGGCTCAGCGACGAGACGATGGAAGTCACCAATTCCGAGCTGGGATCGCTGACTCAGTTCGCCTTCGGGTCGGCCGTGTATAATGGCGTGGCGCTCAACTTCGACGAGGTGCCGTCCTGGCACCTGCAGATTCACGGCAACGCCACCTTGCAGCACGACTATTTCCTGCATTACGTGCCGCAGGGTTCAACGACGGACTATCGCGGCTTCCCCATTTCGGATTCGCCTAACTACACCACCAACCTGGGACTGAGTTCCTATTTCAACCTTGGGAAGAAAGGCCTCATTACTCCTCAACTGTGGTGGCAATATGTCGGGCAGCGCTACCTGTTCAGCAACGAAATCAACGCACCTACCCGCCAGACGATGCCGGGCTACGGCCTGGTCAACCTCACGCTGGGCCTCAGCCTTAACCGGATGGGCGGACCTTTTGGCGACGTCCCGATCCAGGTTTCGTTTGACGTGCTGAATCTCCTCAACAAACAGTATGACCCCACGGCATACATCACCAGCGGCGGGTATTTCGGTACAAGCTTCGGAGGATACACACTGGTCGATCCCGGCGCTCCGCGCGAGTATGCCATGTCGGTCAATTTCGGCTTTTAAGCGCGACGCATTAAACAGATTCGAACCCAGGGCGTCAGGGCCCCGATGAATCGGGGCCGTTGGCGCAGCCGTGTCGACCGCGGCTTCAGCCGCCGAGGCTTCAGTGGCTGAAACCGCAGAAATCGCATGACAAACTCCTCGGCACGGCTGAAGCCGTCCCCTGACGCCTTTCGAGTCCCCACTTACCTGACGCCCGTGTGCGCTCATGCAATGCGCGGGGGGGCATGCCGCTAAAAACAGATGCAACTTGCCCGAACATCACGCGCGTTTGGTATAATCCTTGGACTGCGCATCGGTCACGTCTAATCACACTAGATTCGCGCGCGGGAATGGGTGGTACGCTTCAGCGCTCCGCCCCGGTGGGGGACATTACCTTGTATCTGGAGATCCAAGCCAGGATTCGGCAAAAGTACCAGGAATCGGTTAAAAGCACATTCAAGCTGGAGGTTGAAGGGCCGGCGTTCGATTTTCCACCTCGGCCGGAACTGGGCGATCTTTCTATTGCCGCCTGTTTTGAGCTGGCCAAGAAGCTGCGGCAGCCTCCGCGCAAGATTGCCGAACAACTGGCCGAACAACTGCTTCCCATTGACGGCGTCGAGCGGGTGAGCGTGGCCGGGGCCGGCTACCTGAATTTCCATCTTGACCGCGAAGGGCTGGCGTGGAAGTTATTTCTGCTTCGCCACTTCCCTTCTGTCCCGTATCACACTCATGTCGGCAAAGTACTGGTGGAGCACACCAGCATCAATCCCAACAAGGCGGCCCACATTGGCCATCTTCGCAACGCAGTGCTGGGCGACACCTTTGTGCGCCTGCTGCGGTTCCGCGGACACACCGTGGAGATCCAGAACTACATCGACAACACCGGAGTGCAGGTGGCAGACGTGGTGGTCGGCTTCCAGCATCTTGAGCAGAAAAGCGTTGATGACGTGCGCCACCTGATCGAGGACAAGAACATCCGCTTTGATTATTACTGCTGGGACCTTTACGCACGCGTTTCCAATTTCTATTCCGAAAGCGGCAATCGCGAGCTTCGCGCGGAAACCCTGAAAGCCATCGAGGAGGGGCAAGGCGCGGC
>JAKASH010000694.1 GCA_021828225.1 Acidobacteriota bacterium
CAGTCCGACCTTGAGGTCTCTTCCAACTTCGAACAGCCCTTCAGGTTCAGCTTCCCGTGAAAATGTGTCGTCAAAGCCTGTCTTTGCGAATCAGCGATAAGCTTGTGCTTTCCTGAACGAATCCAGTCTGTGGGCATCCCTCCCCATGCTTCCCACCAGAGGTATTCAATGCCGTCTCCGAATCCTTGCACGAGGTGCCCCGCCACGAAGGCCAGAATGGTGAAAAGTCCCAGCTCGCCGACCGAAAGGTTTTCGCCAACGAGAACTCCCCTTGCACCGGGGAACAAAAGCGCGATTCCAAAGAGAGTGACACCGCCTGGCGCGAGCAGGCCGGCGAATTCGTAAAAGTTCAGGGTTTTCATCTCGGTCACCGATCGTACTCGCTGAAAATTCTCCCTTTCCCGTTGTCGTCAATTGTGAGGGTTATATTTCCTTTCCATCGTGTGGACCAGACTTCCTTACTGTAGGCACGGTACTTATTGGAGGCGTCGGTTTCCGGCTTTTTCCCCACGGAGACTATCGTGTATTCAGGGGACATCAGCTTCACCGCTTCCTGGTGGTAGCCCGAGTCCCGTCCGTGGTGGCTGGCCTTCAACACGTGGCACTTGAGCTTCTCCCCGTATTTCTTAACAATCGAATCCCAAGCCTCATCTTCAGCGTCGCTTCCGAGAATGACCCTGATGCCGTTATACTTGAGCCGCAGCACGTAACTCAGATTGTTGCTGTCCTCGTTGCCGTTCATAGATTTTATGAGTTCCAGGGTTGGCGAAAGGATTTTGATTCCGTCACCGCCATTTACCCTTTCAGGCTCCTCATTGTAGTAGACGCCCCGCGCGCCGCGATACAGGTGCAGCACGCTGTTTCCGCGCTTCCCCACACTCAGGGTCTCATACTCTTTCCACTCCTCTTCATCGCTCTCGGATTGAAAGTCAGGCCTCTTATCGTGCTTTGTATCCCAAAAGTTGAGGATGCTGATCCCGGCTGACCTTAAAGCAACAAGCCCGCGCATATGGTCTAGATCCGGATGAGTCTGAACGTACCGAAAAAGGTCTTTCTCCGGGTACTTCTCGGCAAGAAATGCGATTGGATTCGTCAGCTCGATGTCATATCCCTTCTCAGCTAACAAAGTAGAATCACTTGCTCCACCAAGGATCTTTCTGACCAATCGGGTCTGCTCTGAGATCTCGTAGGCGACCGACAATTCGTTGACTGACTCAGGATCTAGGTCCGAGCCATTGTTGATGTCGAGCATCGTGAGCCGACCGCTCGCATGCTCGATGATCGTGCAGTCCCCGTGGCCCACGTTCAAAAAGTGTATCTTTACCATCTCTAGCCGACCTCAGCCGTTGCCAGTATCTGGGCCTCGTCGATGATCACTCCGCCCCTCACCGTTGCCAGCAATTTCTTGAAGGGGTCCTGGACTCGCAGCAGGCGAGGACGCGCGCTGCCGCAGTCATAAACGACATACAGCCAATACCGCTCCCGTAGGTTGCAGGCTTTGGCCCATTCGTTTTCGGTCAGCTCCACGTCCCCGACTCCGACGCGCCCTTTGACTTCAATGGCCAGCTCCTGCCCGTCCGGGCGCTTCGAAAGCAAGTCAAATCCAGGGTGAGCGGTCAGCCCGGCGGCCAGCGCAAGGTTCGCGGTTGAGACGTCTTTAACCTCGGCGTGCAGGCCCTCTTCGTAGGCCCAAGCCACTTTGACCGCCAGGCCCTCCACTTCTGCGTCGTATTGCTTACGGTCTTCCGGATCGCTCGACGGTACCACTAAAGCATGAGCCAGGAACCTCACTTCGCCTGGCGCAATCAACTCCGGCTCGCGGCGGATCAACTGAAGGGCGGCATCGCGTTGGTCCGCAAGTTTGCGCTGGCGCTCCTTGACCTCTGCCAGCTCAATTCTGGCTCCTGAATTCCCGGCCCGCGCCTTCTCCGAGAGCTTCGCACGGCGCATGGCAAGTTCGGCATCCTGATAGTCGAAGCCTCGGCGCAGGAAATCTTCTCGCTCGGGCAGACTCGCAAGAGCTTCCTGCCGCTTCGTCTCCGCCAGCCGGCGCGCGATGCTCCCGGCGGCGAAAGTTTCAGCCAGATCGCGAGACACCGACACCGTTGCCGCAAAATTAAGGCTGGATAGAGGAACTCCGTGATGTCCCTTTAGGAGCAACAACTGCTCTACCGGGCACTCCTCTGGAGACTGGCCCTCCTTATGTTTGATCCCCACGAGCCGACAATCGAGAATTTCTTCACGGTCAAGTGTTGGCACGTCCGCGTCCTCCTTACGCAGCACCGTGACTTCCGCCAAATGAAAAAAATACGGGCGCTTTGCCGCCGGATCAACAAAGACCGCACCTTTCAGCGCGCTCTGCCGGAAGCGCGAACAAATATACGCACGAAACTGGTCGAAGACAGATTCACCGGGATGGAACCAAATGGCATCTTCCGGGCCTAGCGGCCGGTAGAAGCACAAACGGCTTTGCAGATGGGGCGGGTAGGCCTCGAGTGCCGGCCAGAGCGAGTCCATGGCACCCGCCTTCAGCGGCCGGAAGGAAAAAAATCCGTCGGGATCGCCCTGGAC
>JAKASH010000695.1 GCA_021828225.1 Acidobacteriota bacterium
GGTCGGGTGGTCTTGAAGGGTCCCAGCTTCCCTCCAGTTCAACCAACCCTGGCGTGGGAAATTCAAGATCAATTCGGACCGGGTCGCCGGCCATTTGGAAATTGACACGGTCTGAGCCGTAGTCGAAATTCAAATGGGCGTCCGTAGCGACAATCGCAAATGGCTTCTTGTTCTGACCCACCTTGAAGTTGAGCCGGGCATCTTCTACGTCAATCACTAAATTGGCAGGCGGCGTTGACGAGGCAGGGCCAGACGATCGCCTGGTGATCCCACTCCGCAAAAGCAGGTTTTCGATGTTCCACTCGCCCGTCGCGTTACGGACAATGTTGATGCTGGGATGCTGAAGCCGCAGCGTTCCGAAACTCAGATGAGAATGCCAAAGGCTTCGCCACCGGAGATCACAATCGATGCGATCGACACGGATGAACGGCTCCGCGCCAAAGGCAGGAGCTTCATCGACAACCACATGGTCAAGGGTAAATCCCAGATGCGGGAAGAAATGAAGCGCAATATGGCCGAAGGTCACGTTGCGATGCAGCGAGCGCTCAAGCGCAGCCTTCAGCACGGGGCGGTAACGCCCGGCATTGAAGAAGGACGGCACCACCCAGGCCGCCGCGATCAACAGCAGCAGCGCGAGAGCCGTGTTTCTCCAATATCGACGCGTGCGTGGACTCATCAGTGCACAAGCTTGAACGTTCGGTTCCAGCGAGTTTTGGTAAAGAAATGAATCAGCATGCTTCCGAACTGCTTGAGACGGTCACTCAATGAGTTCTGCTCGTACTGCCCAGGGGGCGTTTCGTAAGACCAATAGATAATGAGCGGCCGGCCATCAATCAGCTTCCGAGGGACAAACCCCCAGAAGCGACTGTCCCAGCTCTCTTCGCGGTTATCCCCCATGACGAAATACTCATGCGGGGGCACAACCAACCAGCCATTCTTCACATAGTTCTGGTATTCAGCACGCCAGGTCGAAGTAGCACCCTGCATTTCACCCCAGGTGACTGGAGGAAAGTCGTCACCGGGACGGACCTCGTTGGGGTAGGTGTTGCGCACAAAGGGCTGCGGCACAGCTTTCCCGTTGACATACACCTGGCGATGCACGACTCGGATACGGTCCCCTGGAATTCCAATGACCCGCTTGACAAAGTGCTCACCCGGTTCCTGGGCCTCGTCAGCACTGCCGGGAAACTTGAAAACTACGATGTCGTCACGATGAATTCGCCGGTAGGGAAGAAATCGGGCGAACAGACCCTGCGGATAGCCAAAAGCAAACTTATTCACCAGAAGATGGTCGCCAATCAGAAGCGTGTTCTTCATCGACCCCGTCGGAATCTTGAACGCCTGAACCACGAATGTGGTTCCGAAAATCGCGAGAATCACCGTGACCACCAGGGACTCGAAGGTGTCACGGACGGACGATTTCCGGTACGGATCAGCCATCGGCCTCCGCCTTTCTTGTGAGGATTGCTAATGCACGTTTAGCGGCTTGTTGCTGAGCAGCCTTTTTACTCGCTCCGCGCCCTCGGGCAACCACCTTGCCTCCCGCTTTCACTTCCACGACGAAGGTTTTCTGATGTTCCAATCCACCTTCTTCAACCACTCGATATTGGGCCGGGCCTTGACGTCCGGCCTGAAGATATTCCTGCAAGGCCCCCTTGTAATTGGTCGAGAACAACTCACCGACGCGATCTGAAAGATCGGATGGCAAAACGACTTTCTCGACGAATCGCCGGGCGGCTTCCAGCCCGCCGTCACGGTAAATGGCTGCCAGCAAAGCCTCGAGCGCGTCCACAACAATTCCGGCCTTCTTTCTGCCGCCGCTCTTTTCCTCAGCCGAACCCAGGAGCAGATATTCGCCCAGCCCCAGATCAGCAGCAACCCCCTGCAGATAATTCGCGGCCACCAGGCACGAACGCGCAAGGGATAGCTTCCCTTCATCATACTCCGGGAAAGCTTCAATCAGCCGCAAGGTGACTGCAAAGTTCAAAACGGCATCACCGAGGAATTCCATGAGTTCATTGTCTCGGGTGGGGTGGGAAACCTCCTGGGCGTATGAGGAGTGCGTAAGAGCTTCGGTCAGCAAATGCTGGTTTCGGAACTTATAGCCAACTCGCTTTTCCAGTTTGTCATAGGAAGGTCGAGCCATGATATGGCAATACACCCCGGCCCACACTGCGGGTCGTCAGAAACCAGCAACGTTTCCTCATGAACGCAGGGTTGCACCGGACGTATAACCACCTCGCTTTAAGGCTTCGCGGCAGTCTTAGTCTGGGACTTCTGCGCTTTCTTCAATGCCTGGACTTGCTGGTCTGCGAGTTTCTCGATAATCGTTCCCGGCGCCAACTGCCCTGCCTTGGAAAAGGCGCTGATCGCATCGTCCAGCTTCTTTTCGGAGGTGTAAACCTCTCCCAGCCGGTAGTAATCAGCGGGATTTGGTGTCGAAGATTTCTGAATGGCGAGCTTGTAGCTTTGCTCAGCCTTCGCCAGTTCGCCCATGTCCGGCCCTTCAAGCGCCATCCCCGAACGCTCCAAATGCACCATCCCTAAAGAAGCGTAGGCGCCCGCTTCA
>JAKASH010000020.1 GCA_021828225.1 Acidobacteriota bacterium
CTGGCGGGCTGGTTTTACTTGGCAGACCAACCTTGCCGTTCTGATGCGAGGCCCCTTCAGCCTCTCCAGCGAGCGGTGATCGGCGCGGCGCGTTTATTGCTGCCGCTTCAGCCTCTGTGTTATGTTTAACGCTTGGAAGTGTGCGGCTTCACGCACTTTGAGCAGTGAGCCCGCCGGGGATTGTCAACTCCAGCCTATGGCCAGGAAAATCGTGGAACCGCAAGAGAAAGCAGCAAGAGAGACCGCCAGACCTGCTGGTGCCAAGGTTTCGTCCGGAAGTCTGTTTGGTCTTTGCGTGGCGGCGTGGGTCATTCCGGGATTCGGTCATCTCCTGTTGGGGCGCAAGTGGCGAGCGCTGATCCTGTTCCTTGCCATCGCCGGAATGTTCGTGCTCGGCCTGGCGATGAAAGGGATGTTCTTTTCTACGGGCTCCGGCTCGTATCTCCACACGCTGGGTTACTTTGCCGAGCTTTCTGCCGGAGTGCTGATGCCCGCCGCTACCTTCTTCGGATATTCGGGAGGTCAGATTTTCTTTGTCTCCTCAGACTACGGTACGGCGTACCTGATCGCTGCCGGCATGCTGAATGTGCTGACGATCCTTGATGCTTATGACATCGCATTGGGACGAAAGCCTTAAGGCCGGAAGTTGCCGGATGCTTTTCGCCACAAGGTAAACAATGGTCATCTCTCATTTCTCAGCCCTCGTGCTTTTCTCCTTTCTCGTCTCCGTCGTGTTTGCCGTTATCAGCAAACCGACGCTGCGTGAGCAGTTGATTTACGGGGCCAAGATCTTTATCGCCTTTGTGGGGATTGCCGTCCTTCTCGGCTGGATCATGCTTCCTTTCTGAACTTAGCTTTTTCCACGCTGGACGTCCGGTCATGACTTGTTGAATCTCGCGGCGCGTAACACATCGGTCCGCCCCTGCCGGCCGCGGCCGCGATTTTCCATCTTGCTCTTGATCTCTCTGGGAAATGCGATATTCTTCCCAAGCCCTTCCTGAAGGCCGGGGGATTGAATGGATCTATCGAGCGGAACAACAGCGAATGCCCAATACGCCAGTGTTGGCCGCTTTGGCGTCAGCAACACTCGACGCTGGGTGGTGATGTGGCTCCTCTTTATTGCGTCGGTCATCAATTACCTGGACCGCGCTACGATTTCCTTTGCGCTCCCTCTGATTTCCCAGGATCTCCACCTGGGATTTGAGTCCAAGGGAGTCCTGCTCTCCGCGTTCTTCTGGTCCTACACGCTGATGCAGATTCCCATTGGGCTGATAGCGGACCGCGTGAACCTGCTCTGGGTCTACGCGGGGGCCTTTGCCCTCTGGTCCCTGGCCCAGGGACTCACGGGACTGGCCGGAAGCCTTGTGGTTCTCATCCTGCTGCGCATCGTTCTGGGGATCGGCGAGTCGATCTACCTTCCGGGCGGCACAAAGATTGTCAGCGTCCTTTTTGGTCCCTCTGAGCGCGGACTTCCCTCGGGCCTGTTTGATGCCGGCACCCGCTTCGGCCTGGTTGTGGGAGGCGTTTGTATTCCCTTGCTTCTGGTGCGCTTCGGGTGGAGAGATTCATTTGTATTTGTAGGCATCCTGGGCCTCCTCTGGCTGATTCCCTGGTTCATTGCGTTTCCTTCCAGGCTGGCAAAATTGAAAGAGAGCCGGCCTGAACGCTCCAGCGAACAGGCCCGGCCACGCTTCAAGCTTGCTCACTTTGACCGCAACCTGTTGGGTGTTTGCCTGGGATTCTTCTGCTTTGACTATTTCTGGTATCTCATGCTGACGTGGCTGCCGGACTACTTGTACCAGGCCCGCCATTTAAGCATCATAAAGGCTGGCCTTTTCTCGGCCATGCCGTATGCGGTGTTTGGCGTTTGCCAGCCCCTTGGCGGCTGGGTCGCCGACCGCCTGATCCGGCGAGGCTGGGATGAAACCCGGACCAGAAAGGGCATGATTACTTTCGGGTTTATGTTCGGCTTGCTGATGATACCGGCCGCGTTTGTCCATAGCGCTACGGTGGCGGTTGCATTGATTGTCG
The DNA here is from genome assembly GCA_021828225.1 of Acidobacteriota bacterium. The sequence continues at coordinate 2,032 of JAKASH010000020.1, forward strand.
GCGCCGGGTTCGTCGGACTCTCGACGGCCAATCAGTTGGTGATTGTGCAGTTCTGCGCGCCGTCCGATGAAGTCGGCGTCTGGACGGGATTCCTGAACTTCGCCGGAAACATCGGAGGCGTGGCAGCGCCGCTGATTACCGGCTTCCTCGCTGCATGGACCCGTTCTTTTGTTGCGGCTTTTGTGCTGGGACCCGTCCTGCTGGTCAGCGGGTTGCTTGCGTACTGGTTCATTGTGGGGCAAATCGGCACGCGGCAAAACCCCGCCATGGCGGCAGAGGGCCAGCACGCATAACCATCGAAGAGGCAGCAAGCAGCGATGATTCTTCCCCTCACTCCAGTGCGCCTGAAACGCCACGCCGCCCGCATCTTTGGGAAAAAAGAAGGCGTGGTCTGCGAAAACCTGCGATTTACCTACCGCGAATTCAATGAGCGTTGCGACAGGCTTTCAAGCGCACTGCTCCGGCTGGGACTGAAGAAAGGCGAGCGAGTGGCCTTCCTCAGTTTCAACTGTCACCGCTTGCTGGAGGCCTATTTCGGAGTCCCGCAGTTGGGAGCAATTCTCTTGCCTCTCAACATCCGCCTGAGCCCGGAGGAACTGGCCTACATCCTGAACGATGCCGAGCCCGCCGTGCTTTTTTTTGATCCTGAATTCATCCCGCTGGTCGAGGCTCTTCGGCCGGGCATTCATTCGGTCCGGCACTATGTTGCGCTGCGCGGTGCGGCGCCCGGGTGGGCTCATCCGAAACCGTATGACGGGATTCTGGCGGAGGCCGAGCCGGCGGAAATCGATTATCGCGACATCGACGAAAACTCGGTGGCGGAACTTTTCTATACCAGTGGAACCACGGCCTACCCCAAGGGCGTGATGCTCACGCATCGCAACCTCTATCTCCACGCTTTTTACAGGCTGCCGACGGAGGGCGCGAGCGACGACGAGGTCGCCCTTTACACGGTTCCGTTGTATCACGTCAACAGTTGGGGAACGCCGCACGTCCTGACGCTCCTGGGAGGCCGGCACGTGATCGCCAGGAAGTTTAATCCGCTGAAGGTGCTTCAACTGATCCAAGCCGAGCGGGTAACGCATCTCCAGATGGTCCCCACGATGGTCACCGCGCTGATCAACCATCCGGAATTCACTCAGTACGATGTCTCGAGCGTGAGATTGATGTACATCGGCGGCGCGCCTTGCAGCACTTCTCTGATTCGCGAGATTGAAGAGAAAATGCCGCGCTGCGTGGCCAATGGCGGTTACGGGTTGACAGAGACTTCTCCGGTGGTTTCTATCGCGAGCATCAAAGATCACCTGGCGAACGAACCCCGCGATGCCCAGTTGTGGCGCAAGGCAACCGCGGGCCACGCGCTGGCCGGCACGGAAATCCGCGTGGTTGATATCCAGGGTAAGGACGTGAAACCCAACGGTGAGGAAGTGGGCGAAGTGATTGTCCGCGGCGACGTGGTGATGGCGGGCTACTGGAAGCAGCCAGAAGCCACAGAACAAGCGATCCGCGACGGCTGGTTGCACACGGGCGATCTGGCTACGATCGATGAAGAGGGTTACTTCCTGATCATCGACCGCGAGAAGGATATGATTCTGAGCGGCGGTGAGAACATCGCCTCGGCCCAGATTGAACGCATCCTCTACGCGCACCCCGGCGTGCTGGAATGTGCGGTGATTGCCGTGCCGGACGAAAAGTGGGGGGAAGTCCCCAAGGCGCTTGTTGTTCTTCGAACGGGGCATAACGTTTCCGAAGCTGAAATTCTTGAACACTGCCGCAATCATTTGGCTGGATTCAAAGTGCCTAAGTCGGTGGAATTCGTTGAAGGCCTGCCCAAAGGCGGAACGGGCAAGATTCTGAAAAAGGTGCTGCGGGAGCCGTACTGGGCGGGACGGAAGCGGCGCGTGCAGTGATTATTCTCCGCTGGCCGGGCGATAGACTGGACCATGACCCATTTCGAGATCAGACGGGATGAACCGCTCAAGCCTTTCACTACCTTCAAGGTGGGAGGGCCGGCGAGGTTCTTTGCGAGCGCCGCCAAACGCGATGACTTTCTTGAAGCGCTCAGGTTTGCTCGTGAGGAACGCCTGCCCATCTTCATCCTCGGCGGGGGAAGCAACATCCTGGTCAGCGACAGCGGCTTTCCCGGTCTGGTCATCCACCCCGTGCAAAGCGGCATCGCGATTGAAACGGCGGGAGCCGAAAAAGTCACGATGCGCATTGAAGGGGGCGAGACTTGGGATGAAGTTGTCCGCCGCGCTGTCGAAGAAGGGTTCTGGAAAATTGAGAACTTATCGCACATTCCCGGACAGGCTGGCGCGGCGCTTGTCCAGAACATCGGAGCGTACGGACAGCAGATCAGCGATGTTCTCGACGGCACGACCGTTATGGAAACTCGAACCGGCAACGCGCGCAGGCTCGGCGCTGGCGAGTGCCGCTTCGGCTACCGGCAAAGCATTTTCAACACCAGCGCAAAGAACGAATTCATCATCCTGCAACTCGAACTGGGGTTGCAGCGTCGCGGCAAGCCGGACCTCCGCTACCCGGATGTGCGCACTTACTTCAACGAACTGGGTATTGAAGAGCCCACGATCCAGAAGGTCCGCGAAGCCATCATCCGCATTCGCGATCGCAAGTTCCCGTTTCCGCGGGAAGAAAAGGGCGGGAACGCCGGCTCGTTTTTTAAGAACTTGGTCTTGAGTGAGGCGGATTTTGAGGTTCTGTGCGCCAACTTCCGGCGCAACTTTTCAACGGAGCAATGCTACCGGCTGGAAGAAATTCGCAAGCGGTCGGCTTCCTCTGGATCGGTTAAAATTCCCACCGCGTTTCTCATCGAAATCTGCGGCCTGAAGGGGCACCGCGAGGGCGGCGCACGAGTGAATGAAACTCAGCCTCTCGTGCTGTTGAATGATGGAGGAGCGACCGCTCACGACGTTCTCACGCTGGCCGGCTGCGTCCGGCGGACCGTCTATGCTCGCACTGGCATGACGATCCATCTTGAACCGGAACTTGTCGGCTTCACGCCGGAGGAAGTGGAGAAATATCTCGCGCTCGATTAAGTCTGGCGGTTCCAAAGCCTGCCGCGATTGTTTCCTGATTCCAGGCCCTCGCAAACGCTCAAGCAGGGCTTCGCCGCAGATGAAAGAGCGTTGTACTTGCCTGGCAGCTATGTCAGACTAGACCTAATAGCGCCCCGCTGAAGGGTCGTAATGAACCGGACGGAGCGACCCCCTTATGAAGAATGCCAAAACAACCTTGCCACAAATCACAGGAAAGCACGGAGAAATCATTTCCCGGTTCGTAGCCTTCAGCGCGCTTGCCGGTCTGCTCATTGGGATTTTCGAAGCTGCTTTGCTCCGGAGTTCGCCTCGCATCGAGGCACTGCTCACTCCAGACGTTGGTTGGGTGGAATGGTTCCTGGCTCCTCTGCTTGACATGGCTTTCTTTAGTCTGTTCGGCCTCTTGCTGGGATGGCTGGCGGGACGAAGTCCCGGAAAACATAGAATCGCAATGCTCGTGGCGGCTGATAGCGCTGCTGTTGTGATGTTTGTGGCCCTGCGGCTCCGCTGGTTTCACGCCAGAATTGTGATCAAGCCATTTGCCTTTCGCGAAGACATCCTGATTCCGCTGGCCTGGTTCGCTGCCGGATTCGCCGCTTCGCTGCTGGTTGTGTACCTGTTGTGGAAACCTGTTTCGAATGTTGTCCGCCGATCCCACGTGAGGGTCCTGATGTTCATTGCGTGGGGCCTCGCGCTGGCGGCCTTCGTTGCAATCTGTGGAGTCGAGAACTTTTTGCTAAGGCCGTTCCCGATGTCCCCGCGTATCGAGGCGAAATCCGGTACCCCTTCTCACGGTCCGAACATCATCTTCATTGTTATGGACACCGTGCGAGCTGACCATCTGTCGTCTTATGGCTATTCGCGTCCGACCACCCCGAACCTTGACCGCCTGGCGCGCGGAGGTGTGTTGTTTGAGAATGCCATCGCGCCGAGCTCCTGGACGCTTGCTTCTCATGCCTCGATGTTCACAGGACTGCTCCCTCATCAGAACGGAGCGGATTGGGCCGCTCCTCTGCCACCAGGTCCTTTGACGCTGGCGCATGTTTTACGTTCTCGCGGATACGACACAGCGGGATTCGCTGCCAATTTCGATTATTGCCAGAAGGGCTGGGGCATTGCCCGGGGTTTTGATACTTACGTTGACGACAGCACTTCGTTCCGGCACAACCTGGCAGACACGCTGTTAGGCACCGCGCTGATTCAGCCTCTCTACCAGCGTTTCTGCCGCTTTGACTATTTCGAGCGCCAGAACGCTCAGCAGGTCAACAAGAGCGTATTCCGGTGGTTGCAGCGCCCTCCCCGGCGCCCCTTTTTTCTTTTTATCAACTACTTCGACTGTCACGTGCCGTATCTGACCGAACCTCCCTACGACCATCGTTTCGGGAAAATCTCGGACAAGCTGGTTCACAAGTTATTCGCAGCCTTGCAAAGCAAGGATCCCGCGCGGGGATTCACCGCCGGCGACAAGACTTCCCTCATCGCTGCCTACGACGATCGTCTCGCCTTTCTTGATCGACAGGTTGGGCGCCTGCTCGATTTTCTCCGCGATTCTCCCGAAGGCCGAAACACCATCGTCATCGTCAGCGCAGATCACGGCGAAGCCTTCGGCGAGCAGGGTTGGTACAGCCACGGTTACAATCTCTATCGAGAGCTGTTGCATGTTCCTCTGATCATCGCCGGCCCCGGAATTCCGAAGGGCGTGCGGATCCAGCATCTGGTCAGGACCCGCGAACTTTTCTCGACGGTGCTCGATTTGGCCGGAGGCGGGAAAACTCCTTTCAGCCGCGAGAGCCTGGCAAGATTCTGGAATCCCAACTTCACGCCGCAGCCCTTCGATAACTTCGTTATTTCGGAGCTCGTTCCCATCTTCAACGAGGGTGGGAAAGAGGCTATGATCACCCTGACCACACCGCAGTGGCAATATATCTACAACTCGAACGGCCGCCAGGAACTCTACGATTGGGTTACCGATCCCCTCGACCAGACGGACCTTGCTGGATCGGCCGACGCGCAGGTCACCATGGTGAGCCTCCGCAAACAGCTCATTCAGCTTCTTGCTGATTCTGCCCAACCCTGGCGCGACCAGAACTATCTCTTTGCGCGCAGCGGCAAAGGAAGCGCGTTTCTGCGCGAGGTCATTGCTGCCAGAAGACCGGGCATAGCATTCTTTACGGGCAACCGTCTCTTCATAGGGGAGTCTCAGGCCTACCTTGAGTCTGAAGAACACTCGGTTCCAGCAAGGCTTGCCCCGCCCGATCGGGATTCATTGAAAAGCCTTCCATACCGCTAATTGACGGCCTTATGTGCTTAGAGAAATCGTCGAAGTTTTCGAACACATGGGCAGAGAAATCAAGTTTGACGGCGCTGTTCTGCAACCTGCCCCGCGCCACCGGAGGTGGAAGTGCGGGGGCCCCAGATTTTCCAGATGGAGGGCACGTTGAAGAAGAGATTGACCATGCCGTCAAGAACCACTCCGGCCGCTGCTGCGAGAACCAGCCGGACGCCCTGACCGGCCAGGAAAAGCGTGAGGCAGATATTCAGAATTGCGCCGGGCAGGCAAACCTTCTGATAAAGCCAGAGACGGGATGCGCCTCCTGCGTTTGCCGAAGTGCTCCGCAAGCGGCGCGCAAAGGTTACCTTCTGGTTCCACAGGAAGTTCCACAACAAAGCGAGTTCGACGGCGAGTGGCACGGCCCAAACGGGCTTGCCTCCGGCACGTCCGGCGATCAGGTATATCAGGCCAAGGTCCAATGCGGCTCCTGTAAGTCCCACAAGGCTATAGGCAAGCCAGGCGCGGAACTGGCCCGTGGAGAACGACAAGCGGAAAAGATGGGCCAGGTACTCACCGTACTGGCGGAGACCCAGCTTGGAGCTTCCGCGAGTTCGTTCTTCAAACTGGTAGGGAACTTCCACGACATGTTCGATCTGCCCTTTGGCAAGGACCTCGAGGAGGATTTTGTAACCCAGCGGCGAGAGGGTTGCGCCGGCAAGCGCCGCAGATCGAACCATGAACATGCCGGACATGGGATCGCTGACCGCAGAGAGTTTTAAGGGCAGGACGGAGGCGGCCAGATGAGTGGCTCCCCAGGAAATCACGCGGCGGCTGAATTCCCAGTCCGAGGTTCCTCCGCCCGCGATATAACGGCTGGCAACGGCCAGGTTGGCATTGGAAACTCGCAGAGCAGCCGCCAGCGCGTTGAGAATTTCCGGCGGATGCTGAAGGTCAGCATCGATCACGCCGAGCAGTTCGCCCTGTGCGAGCTTCCAGCCATCGACCACGGCCGTCGCCAGCCCCTGGCGACCCGGGCGGCGAAGGACGCGGACGTGGAATTCGTTGCTGAGTTTTTCGGCGAGTTTGGCGGTTCCGTCGCCGCTGTTATCATCGACGACAATCAGCTCATATTCTTCGCCGGACTGAGCCAGGGCTGTGCCCGAGCGGCGGATGACTTCCTGGATCGAGTCTGCCTCTTTATAAGTCGGGATGACGACGGAAATCATGGATGGCCGAATTACCTTCGCCCGGCGATGTGAAAACGCCACTGAAAATAGCATGCGGCGCAATTTCCGTCAAATGCGTTGATGGAGCCTGAGCGGATGGGAGGATCGCGAAGATGGCATACCCATCAACCCCGCCGCTGTTTAATCGAAAGCAACTGGAAAAGTTCGCGCGGTTCGCCTACCTCGACTGCCGAACCCTTCGCCGTAATCCAACCTCCATCAACCTCGCTTCGGGGGCGAGATAATAGAGGCCCTTGCCGTCGCTTCGCCACCTCGGCTCGTATCCACCTCCGGAGGAAACCTGCCACTTCCCGCCCGGCCCGGGAAACGGCGCAATGTAAACCTCAAACCTCCCGGATTCGTTGGACTCGAAGGCAAGCCAGTGGCCATCAGCGGAAAAAGCCCCGTAAAATTCGTTGAATGGAGTATGTATAAACGGAAACGGCTTGCGATCGCCTGAGAACGGCAATATCCAGATGTCAGGTCCATTCGGCCCCCCTGGGCGCGAAAATACGATCACGACCTTTGCATTCCATGTTCCGCCGCGCCCGTCCAGTGCATTAAAGACTACCTGGGGCGGCCCGCCGGAGATATCAATTCTCTCCAGCTTTCCGGGCACAAAGAAGCCGATCGACCGGCTGTCCAGAGACCAGAAAGGAAAGGAAGCGCCCTCCGTCCCCTCGATCGGACGCGCGGTCAGGGAATCAAGCGGTCGCACCCAGAGTTTCTCTTTGCCCGCAGGGGATTACAACCTGTACTATGGGCACCTCTTCGTAGCAGGAACCTACGTTGTAGAGGTCGCTAGCAAAGCAGAGGGAGGCCCGCACGGGTTCATTAAGGTCCAGGCGAAGAATCCAACTTCAACAACGAAGAGTGCGCCGGTCTGCACTCGCCAGGGGGACAGCGGAATCGTCCGCGAACTTCAGATGTCTGCGATTGGGGAGACTGTCTACTTCGCGTTGCCACACGGCGTGAAGGCCAGTGCTTATTGAACGCGTGCCGGTCAGACTAGGTTGGAAGTAGCTTGACGATGAATCGGTTCGCTTCCGGGGACGGGTCCTGGTCCAAGCTTTCGCCATGGAGAAAAGTGCCCGTCTCCTTCCCATAATTCCTGCCATGAGGTCACGAACTGGAACAGGAGGAACGCTTGAAGTTTCAATTAGCTGGAGAAGGCCATCAATACGGCACGGATGGATGTACAATTCGTGCGCGACGGCCCCTACGTCGAGGCCAAGGACGCCACCGCCTGGCTCTACTTTTAAACAAGCATCCGGAAGGGAGAAACCCCAATACCTATACCCTTCTGCCACTTCTTTGTTTCCACGCGGCCCGTTTTCCCCGCCGTATGGATGACGATGGCGGTTTGATACAACTGGAAATGCAAGACCGCTCCAAATCGGACTGGGATTTGACGGGGAGGGGATTCCGCTACCTGGAAAAAGCCTCGATGGGAAACGAATTGAGCGAGTACCACCTGTAAGCCGGTATCGCCTCTTTGGATTGTGCCGCCCTTACCTATGAGAAAACCGACAGGACCAATCTGTGGTCGAATGGATCCAAGGCAGGACCCTCTGTGGATTTGGACAAAATAAAACGGATGCAACCGGGATCGGGTCGTGACCTGGTTTCAAGTGGCACTTTCCCTGGCTTTTCCGTCGAGCGCACGCTCATCAACACAAGTAAATTCTAGGATAGGTGCTTGGCGTCGGGTGCAAGCAGTGGCTCACCGACACTGGTGGCTTCAGGAACCACCTGGCGATTGCCGGCATGGCGCCACTTCAGGAAAGTATCCATGTAGGTGTAAAAGACAGGCGTGAGATAGAGCGTTACAAATTGCGCAAAGAGCAGGCCACCAACCACGCAAAGACCGAGCGGGCGCCGGGCATCGGCGTCCGCGCCAAAGCCGATGGCAATGGGCAAGGTGCCTATGATCGCGGCGGCAGTGGTCATCATGATCGGGCGGAAGCGAATCATGGAGCCCTGGTAGGCCGATTCGCTGGCCGTGTAATTCCCCTTGCGCTCGAGTTCCAAAGCGAAATCGACCATCATAATGGCGTTCTTTTTGACGATGCCGATGAGCATGATCAAGCCGACAAAGCCATAGATATCGAGCTGCATGTGGAACAGGGAGAGCGTGACCAAGCCGCCAAATGCTGCCGCCGGCAACCCGGTGAGAATCGTGATGGGGTGAACGTAGCTCTCATAGAGGATGCCCAGGACTATATAGATGACCAGAACCGTCATGATCAGCAGAATGCCCAAGCCGGTTAGGGACTGTTGGAAGGCCTGGGCAGTGCCCTGGAAGCTGGTGTCGATGGAAATGGGCAGCATCGACTTAGCAAGGCTCTGAACCTCCCCAACCGCCTGCCCAAGAGCGGCGCCGCGCGCCAGGTTGAACGAAATGGTCACCGAAGGGAGCTGGCCGCTGTGGTTGACGGTGAGGGGACCCACGCCCGTAGTAAATTTTGAGACAGCGCTAAGCGGAACGAGCTGGCCGGAGGAAGAGTGGATGTAGAGCTCCGAAAGCATGTTGGGATCGCTCTGGAAACGCTTCTGCACCTGGAGGACGACCCAGTATTCGTCGTTCGAGGTGTAGATGGGAGAAACCATGCGCTGTCCGTAAGCGCTGTAGAGGGCGTCCTCAACCTGCTGCGGCGTCACACCCAGAGCGGCTGCTTTTTCGCGATCGACCACAACATTGGCCTGCGGGTTTTTGATTTGCAGGTCGGTGGTGACGTCGGTGAGGCCGGGCAAAGTCTTCATCTTGGTTTCGAACATTTCCGCATACTTGTAGAGCTGACTGGTCTCCGGGCTCGACAGGGTGTACTGGTACAGGCTCTTGGTCATATAGCCGCCGATGCGGATTGAAGGCGGATTCTGGAGAAAAGTTCGCATGCCGGGGACGGTGTTCAGCTTTGGCTGCAACTCGCGGATCACGTCGTCGATGGTCAAGTGATGTTCGTAGAGCGGGCGAATGAACCGAACCACAGAACCAAGGACGGCGACATGACCGTAGTGGGCAACCAAACGGTCATAGGCCGGGCTATCGGTCCAGGGACGGTCGGGACGGTCCTTCAAATGCAGGAAGGCCCGGCCATTATTGAGGCCGGTGCTGTTCGAGCTGCTGACGCTCGAGAAAAATTGGACGACGCTCGGATCGGCCTGGAGGATGCGATTAACGGCTTCCTGATGCGCCTTCATCGAGTCGAAGGAGATGCCCTGATTGGCTTCGGTCGAGACCATGATCTCCGAGAGATCGTCCTGGGGCAGGAAGCCTTTCGGAATTGACCAGAACTCCCAGGCGGTCCCCGCCAGAACGAGAAGACCGAAAATCATTACCAGGGCGCGATGCCGCAGCGCCCATCGTAGGCTTGCGCCGTACCAACGGAGCGAGGCATCGAGCGTGTTTTCCAGTTTGCGATACACCCAGCCGTGCTGCCTCTCGTGTTCGGGACGCAGGTAACGCCTGCAGAGCATCGGGCTGAGGGTGACGGAAACCAGGCCGGAAACCAGAACGGCGGAAATAATAACGACGGCAAATTCGTGGAGCAGGCGGCCGAAGACACCGGGCATGAAAAAGACAGGGAGGAAGACGACGGCGAGCGAAAGAGTCATCGACAGAATGGTGAAGTTGACTTCCTTCGAGCCGTCAAGAGCGGCCTCGAGCGCTCCTTTTCCCATCTCCATATGGCGCACGATGTTTTCGAGCATGACGATGGCGTCATCGACAACGAAGCCCACGGATAGGGTCAGAGCTAGCAGGGATAAATTGTCGAGGGTGTAGCCAAGCAGGTACATCATCGCGAACGTGCCCATGATCGCCATCGGGAGGGCCATGCTCGGGATCAGGGTGGCGGAAGCGTTGCGCAGAAAGAGGAAGATGACGAGAACCACCAGAAAGACGGCAAGCAGAAGAGTGAATTTGACGTCGTTGACCGAATCGCGGATCGGAACGGACCGATCGTACTCGATCGAGAGATGGATCGACGGCGGCAAGGTCGAGTAAAAGCGCGGAATGAGTTTGCGGATGTTCTTGACGATATCGATGGTGTTGGTACCGGGCTGTCGCAGGACGGCCAGCATGATGCCGGGAACATTGTTGATCCAGTTCGCCACGTACTCATCCTGAACTCCGTCCCGGACGTTGGCTACCTGATCAAGCTGTACCGGGGCCCCGTTGCGGTAAGCAACGATGAGCGGGCGGTAAACGGCGGCGTCGGAGAGCTGGCCATTGGATTCAACGTTATAGGCCTTGTGAGCTCCGTAGAGCGTGCCCATCGGCATGTTGACGTTGGCGCTTTGAATCGCCTGTTCAACCTGGTCAATGCCGATCTGGCGGCTGGCAAGAGCTTTGGGGTTCAGTTGGACGCGCACGGCGTACTTCGCCGTGCCATGGACATCAACTTCGGCGACGCCGGGAACCATCGAAATCTGTTCGGCGACGAAGTCTTCGGCATATTTGTCAACGTCGTACAGCGGAAGTGTCGGCGAGGTAACGGCCAGCAAAAAAATGGGCGAGTCGGCCGGGTTCACTTTTCGAAAGGTCGGAGGGAAAGGCATGTTGGCCGGAAGCTGGTTGGAGGCAGCGGAGATGGCCGACTGGACGTCAAGGGCGGCAGAGTCGATGTTGCGGCTGAGATCGAACTGAAGGGTGATCTGGGTGTTGCCGAGCGAGCTGGTCGAAGTCATCGAGTCCAGACCCGCAATGGTTGTGAACTGCTTCTCCAGCGGGGTCGCCACGGACGAAGCCATCGTTTCCGGGCTGGCCCCGGGAAGGCCGGCGGACACCTGGATGGTGGGAAAATCAACGTTCGGCAGATCACTCACGGCCAGATCGCGGTAGCCGAGAATGCCAAAGAGAAGGATGGCCAGCATCAGGAGGCTGGTCATAACCGGCCGGCGAATGAAAGGTTCGCAGAGATTCATGAGACCCCGGCCTCGTCAGAGCGCCTTGGCGACATAAACTTTGGTCCCGGGAACTAGGCGCACTTGCCCGTCGGTGACTACGGTTTCGCCGGCGGAAAGCCCTTGCAAAACTTCCGTTTGATTGTTGACGGTATGCCCGACCTTCACTTGCCGGACATCGACCGTCATGTCCGGTTTCACCACGAAAACGTAATCGCCTTGCTGCCCCGCCTGCACGGCCTCTGAGGGCACGACCAACACGTTCTGCTGCTCGCCTAGGTCAAGCACGACATTGGAGAATTGGCCGGGCCAAAGATGGTGGTCGGTGTTGGGAAATGAAGCCATCAGCTCAATCGTGCCAGTGGTGGTGTCGACGGTGTTGTTGACGAAAGTCAGAAGACCGCTTTCGGCAGCGGAGTCGCCGGGCGGGGTGGCCTTAACGGGCAAATGGGAACGCGCCATGGACCTCTTGATCGGCTCCAGATATTGCTGGGGAACGGAGAAATTCACGTAGATCGGTGAAACCTGGTTGATAACTACAAGCACCGGGACATCATTGGCCTTCACCGTGGCACCAGGAGAGATGATCTGTGCCCCGGTGACACCACTGATGGGAGCGTAGATGGAGCAGTAAGAAAGCTGAATTTTGGCTGTCCGGATGGCAGCCTCGTCGGCCCGAACGGTGGCCTGGGTGGCCGTTGAGGTTGCCAGAGCTTGATCGTACTGCTCCGGGGAAACAATGCCTTCCTTGTAGAGCTTGTCATTGCGCTGCAGCTCTACCTGGCTGAGCTGGGCCTGCGCTTTGTCCCTGGCAAGCGCCGCTTCGGACTGGGCGAGGGCGGCGAGAAATGGATCCTCGTCAAGCGTGATCAGCAAGTCGCCCTTGCGCACAAACTGGCCCTGCCGGTAATGAACTTCCTTGACGATACCGGCAACCTGCGACTCAACGGAGACGGTCTGGAAGGCCTGGCCGGTGCCAATGGCGCTTAATTCGACCGGAATGGTGCTCCGCTCGACTTTGGCGACCATGACCGGCACGGCGGCGGCGTCCTGCGGTCTCGCAATCGCTCCGCTGGTGGTCGACCCCTGCGTCGGCCCGTCACTGCCAGTGCAGCCGGCAAGAACCACTACAGACAAGAGTATTATGGATGTGACAATTTTACCAACTCTACTCATTCGTCCCGGCTTCCTGCTATTCACGGTGATTATCCCATATTCGCTGTTGAAGGGGAAGCT
>JAKASH010000696.1 GCA_021828225.1 Acidobacteriota bacterium
CCGACGCAAGAACCGCAGCGTTGGAAAGCGAACGCTGCGCTACAATGAATGCGCAAGGGCTTGCTTTTTTGCGGGTTATTGTTTAGGCTTCAGCGGAGTGCCTGGGGTTTCACGGGCGGTTGGTCACCGGGGGAGGGACGCCTAAACTGAAAAGCAAATACAGGTTTAAACCTGTGCTGGAGGATTCAAGTGAACACTAAAAGAACCTTTGAAGTATTGGCCATAGCGTTTATGCTGGCGGCCTTTGTTGGCTGCCAGTCGGCGGGCAATCAGAGCAGCAGCCCGGAGTCGGCTCAGCAGGGAGCCGCAACCGGCCCGGCAACTCAAAGCACATCCATGAACGGCGGGCGCAGGGCTCGGCGCTCGGCTGAAGGTTCACAATCGAGCCAACCCGCACAACCGCAGACTGTAACTCAGACCTATACGCTCGCGGCCGGCACTCCGATACCGATCCGGGTGTCCACCGAGCTTAACACGGGCACAACCGCGCAGGGCAGCTCCTTTGACGGCACGCTGGAGGCGCCTCTGATCATCAGCGGCGTCACCGTCGCTTCCCGGGGAAGCCTGGTGCATGGCCGGGTGATCAATGTTGTCAGTTCCGGCCGGCTCAAGCGGCCCGCGGAGCTTTCCCTCATGCTGACTTCCATCACTCCCACGGGAGGCCAGCAGACTCCGATTTCGACTCAGGCGTGGACCGTCTCCGGCAAATCGCACAAGAAGCGGGATATCGAACTGATGGGCGGCGGCGCTGGAGTTGGAGCGGTCATCGGAGCGATTGCCGGCGGAGGCAAAGGCGCTGCGATCGGGGGGCTGATCGGAGGCGCGGGCGGTACCGCGGGTGCATACGCGACAGGGAAGAAAGAAATCGACATCCCAACGGAAACCCAGTTGACGTTCCGGCTGAGCGCTCCGGCCTCGTTCACCGTCCAGCAGACCCAATAGCAGGCTGCGCCGCGGGGGCGCAAGACCTTGCGCCCCTGCCTGCATCTCTCGCCGCAATCACGATTTTCCAATAAAGGATTTCCGCGGCTGGCGTTGCGCGGGAAATACGTTTGCCTGTAGCGCCACCCTTCAGGGCGGCATGCCGGACGTAAAGCCCGGCGCTACAAGAGTCGGCTGTCAGGAGCCGGACTTGGGTGAGGCGGGAGTGGAAGCAGGCTCCGAGACCTTGTTTTTGAGCTCATCCAGCTCTTTCTTCAGGCGGACCTGGCGGCGGCTAAGGTTCCACGCGTAGAGCATAAAAATCAGCCAGACAAACGCATAAGCGAGAACAAGATATTTGTTGACCACACTAATCCTCCGAAAGTTTGAACGCCAGAACGTGGCGAATCTCGCTTAGTTCTTTCCGCATCCGTCCCAGCCGCAGGCGCATGCGAAGCAGCAGGAAGAACAGGCACGTGAAAGCGCCCCAGCTCACCAGCAGCGTGAGCAACATGCGCGGATCAAGCCCGGAATTGGGGCCGCCAAACATGACGGGCTGCGGATGTTGCGTTCTCCACCAGCGTATAGCCATGTAGTCGATGATAACATCCACGAAACCAATCACTCCGACCACCGCACATAGATTGGCCGCCCGCCCCGGGTTAACGAGATAGCTTCTCAACATCAGGTAGGCCACGTAAAGCAGCCACAAAAGGAAAGTCAGGGTCAGGCGCGCGTCCCACGCCCACCAGATTCCCCACGCGGGTTTCGCCCACAGCGGGCCGGTGATCAGCACTCCCGAACAGAAAATAAACCCGACCTCGCCCGTGGCGTGCGCCAGTTCGTCCGCAGCGGGAGAGCGCTTCCACAGGTAGAGAATGCTTGCTCCAAAGATGATGATAAATCCCAATAAGGCCGTCCAGGCGCAAGCGACATGGATATAGAAAATTCGCTGCACCTGGCCCATCGTCTCTTCTTCCGGCGCATACAGGAAATCCATGTAGAGCGACACACTCATCCAGGCGAGCGTCAAAACGAGAAGCCACGAAGTTGGAAACTTTTCTTTCATTGAACGCCCCCGTTGCTGGCGATGATCAACGGCCGGAAAATCCACCCGCCGGCTCCGGCGCCTTGCAAAGAGTACAGCTAGCGTTGCATTCGGAAGCCCGTTGACCGTAGCGCCGACCTTCAGGTCGGCAAATGCCGAGCTAAAGCTCGCCGCTACAAGAGATCAGTGCCGACGGTATAAGTAATCCTGTTTACCAAACGCAACACTAGCTATTCTTCCAGAACGTATTCAAAAAGCAAGAACGAAGCGACCAAAAAAACCAGGCTGATGCCGGCCACCCTGGCAACGCCGCCGAGCCAGTCGCCATTCGGGTCGCCGCGCATGGCGTTCCCGGTAGAGTCAATCGACAGCATCAGGATCCAGAAAGCGATTGGAAACTGCAGGACGGTCAGCATCACCTCGCGCATCCGGGTGTTGGCGGCAATGGCCCCGAAAATCGTCCCCAGGGCCGCATAGCCCAGCGTGCCGAAAAACGCGATCAGGACCAGTTCACCGAGCGCCGGCAGGAAGGAAACGTTGAACCAGAGCGCAGCCGCGAAAGCCATAACGACTTCGGCAATCCCCAG
>JAKASH010000021.1 GCA_021828225.1 Acidobacteriota bacterium
ATCGGCAGAATCAATTGCGGTAGGCTTTCTTCCATCGTTCACCCTCCGGGTGTGCGTCAAAGATTTTCAGCAAAATCTCTATACCACACATTCCGCGAGGGTGAACGACCTTTCTGCCCCTCTCGCCCCTAATCATTCGCGATTCTGGGGTCGCACTGAACCAACGACAAACATGTAGAAAGTTGCCTAACCTACGAAGTATGCACGCACAATGTACAAGGCACCCAGAATGACGAGGAGTGTGTTTGCAACCACAAACAAGTACTGTCTGAAACGCTTGTGAGCCCCTGCCCCCCAGGCCATCAGCCAAACGGACAAGAAAGCGGCGCCGTAGTAACCCACCAGGCTGCCCACAAAGAAGGGCAGCACGCGCCAGTAACCTTCCACGCGACCCTCGGCGATAATAGGGCCGGCGATTGTCAGCCAATAAACCCAGGTTCCTGGAGCAGTGACCTCCACCAGGGTCGCGAGCATCAAACTTCCGTAAGTCAATTTCCAGGAGTATTCCTTCTTCTCCGGACTCTTTCGGGGGTGTGCCCAAAACAGGTACGCTCCAAAACCAATCAGTGCTGTGCCGCCGGCGTAGGCGGTGTAGTGGGCGATGCCGGGCGGGATTAGCTGGTAAAAGAAATAGGTGATCAGGAGAAAGACTGCGTCGACCGCAACCGGAGGCCCAACAAGAACCCAGGCGGCATGCATCCAGCGCTGCAGAGTCATCTGGGTCAGCGCAATAAAGTGCAAAGGACTCGGGACTAAGCCCCCCACAGCACCCATCCCGAATCCCAACAGGAACAGTTCCATGTCAATCTCACAATGCCACTATCGGTGCGCAATCAGGATACAAGAGCGAGACCGCGAAACGATCTTCTCCAACTATCCTTTCAGCATCACTGCGACTTCACTACAATAAAAAATTCCGAAAGCGCGAACCGGAGGTTGATCGAACCGCGTGAGGCAAGCCGAAATCCTGATCCTGACAGTTCCCCACGGGACTGCACATGAACGATTGGGCCGCACGCTCAAGAAAACTCTTGAGAAAATCCGGCCGGAAGTTACGATAGAGGCCGTCAACGCCCTCAATTATTGCAGCAGGTGGTTTCGTACCTATTACAACTCCTACCTGCTTCCGCTCAAATACTGGCCAGGACTCTGGGAGTGGATCGAAGGCCACCAGCACGCCCACACCGCCACAGGCCCGGGCTGGCTTTACCGGCAGGCAGCAAAGCCGCTTGCCCGGCTGATCCGTGCTACCCAGCCAGAGATCGTCATCGCCACTGAAGTCGGCCTATGCGAACTGGCTGCGCTGATTAAACGACATGAGCTATTGGACTTCCGCCTGGTAGCCGTTCCAACCGGCATTGACACGGATCGTCCCTGGGTTCAGTCCGAAGTCGACCTGTACGTGGTTGAGCCTGACCAAGTGGCTCCATTTCTGCAAGCCCAAGGAATTCCTCATTCAAAAATCCTTGCTTGCGGCGTTCCGGTAGATCCTGTTTTTGAATCGCTGCCGACCCGCGCCGTAGCCCGCCAACAGCTCGGTCTGATGCCCAATGTCCCTGTACTCTTGATTCTTTTCGGAGGGAGTGGCATCGGAAAACCCTCTCGCATGATCGCAGGGCTAAAGAACGTCCCCATGCGTTTCCAAACAGTCTGGATCGCCGGACGAAACGCGAGCCTCCGGCAGCAACTCGAACGTCACCTCGCCGGCCAGCAAAATTCTCGCATCTTGGGTTGGACAGACCATATGCATGAGTGGATGGCAGCGTCAGACCTGCTGCTTGGGAAGCCTGGAAGTGGCACCGTTCTCGAAGCCATCAACTCAGGCTTACCCATTCTGGCCTTTGATCCTCTGCCAGGAATTGAGCGCCGCACCTGCGACTCGATTGAAAAATGGCAGATTGGTTGCTGGATAAGACGCCAGGAGCAGCTTGCGGAAGTAATGGACGACTTCTTGATCCACCCCGAAAAGCTCCAACGACTTCGTGCGAATGCACTCAACATGGCTCGTCCGCGGGCGGCCCAGCATGCCGCTCAGGCTATTCTCGATCTACTTTCCCGTTGAACCGGGCTGGTGAAAACTGTAGAACCTTCACATCAAAGCATGCGAAGGTCACAAACGTTAAACCAACACCAGGTCAGGATGATATATGCTTCCTGAAACGTGTCGCGCTACGGCGATAAGGCGGCGATCGGGGTTCATGATCTTTAACAGAGAAACCGACTGAACACGTCCCGTCCCACGGCCAAATCGCTCCGTCTGCGCCAGTTCAAACTTATGCCCGTGCCGGACACTTTTTTCCTCCCTGCCGCGCACCACCAGTTCCGGGCAGTCCGGCAGGAGCGCTTCAAGGGGAACGATGCAACTTTCAAGCCTTTGCTCCCGGATGGCCTCCTCCAGTCCGTCGAGGGTCACCGCCCTGTCGAGAGTAAACTCCGCCACGGTCGTGCGCCGCAGGCCCGCCAGATGCGCTCCGCAGCCAAGCCTTTGCCCGATGTCGTGCGCGAGTGAGCGGACGTACGTCCCGCCGGAACATTCCACCGCAAAGCTGGCGCGTATTCCATCGAAAGACAGCAATTCCAAGGCATAGACTTCCACTTCCACTGGCGTCAGTTGCACCGGTTTATTCTGGCGCGCCAATTCGTAGGCGCGCGTCCCTCCGATACGCTTAGCCGAATACGGAGGTGGCGTCTGCATCAACCGTCCCGTAAATTCCCGGAAGAGTCTCTCAAGGTCGCCTACCTCCACAGAAACAGGAGCTGATTCAGATGTTGGCTTGCCCGTGCCATCATAGGTATCCGTGGAAAAACCGAACCGCATCGTGCCTTCATAGGCTTTTCGAGATTTCAGATAAAACTGAGCGAACCGAGTCGCCTTGCTCACGGAAAGCGGCAGAACACCAGTCGCGAACGGATCCAGGGTGCCAAAGTGCCCGATCTGCCGAATTCCCAGCAGTCGCCGCACGCGTGCCACCACATCATGCGAGGTCATGCCCGCCGGCTTATCGACAATCAAAACTCCGGATATTTCTGGATTCATGAAAGTGTTGACACCACGCCCAATGCAGCGCATCGGGCCAGGAGAACGCAGGCAGTCTCAGCGTTCACTGGTTTTTATTGGCCTTGTCAAGCAGGGATTCGATCCTGAGCACGTCTTCGGTGCTGTGATCCAGGACAAAAGTAAGTTCGGGAACACGCCGCAGCCTGAGACGATGGCTGAGCTCGTGCCGCAGATATCCTGCGGCAGACGACAGCCCTTCAAGCGTCCCTTCCTGGGCTTCTTTTTCGCCCAGCACAGAAACCCAAACGTGTGCAGACCGCAAGTCCGCAGTCAGACCAACATGGGTCACCGTCGCAAAACCGATTCGCGGATCTTTTAGTTCCAGCGTGATCATCTCAGCCAGTTCAGTACGGATTTGGTCCTGCAACCTCGCCTGGCGGCGTCCAGGGACGGTCATAACGATTCTTCCTTCACCTGCAATCGTTTCTCAGAAAAAGTCAATTTCGTGGTGGGCTACGTCATCTCCGAGAATCTTTTCGGATTCTCGCAGGACATCCCTAAGAACAGAATCCAGAAGCGACTGGCTGTCGGATATGGAAACAACGCCAAGCGTCGCGTGCTGCCAGACATCACGGTGGTCCAGCTCCGCAACAGCCACGTTAAATCTCGACCGGAGGCGGTCGCGGATCTTGCGCAGAACCGCTCGCTTCTCTTTGAGTGAGTGTGCATGAGGCAGATAAATTTCAAGGGTAAGGAGGCCGACTGGCATTCTGGCCTATCACCTCATCAGGCTATGGCGGGCTCCATCACGCGCTCGACCGTATAAGCTTCGAGCACATCCCCAACTTTGATATCATTGAAGTTCTCGACAGAAATTCCGCATTCCATGCCGAGCTTGACTTCAGACACGTCTTCTTTGAAGCGTCGAACGGACCGGACACGGCCTTCATGGACCACGACATTGTCCCGCAGCACCCGGATCCTGGAATCCCGGGTCACCTTCCCTTCCTGCACATAACATCCGGCAATCGTGCCGACCTTGGAAATGCGGAAAGTATCGCGCACATCAGCCCGTCCCAGCGCAACCTCTTTGAAGACGGCTGAAAGAAGTCCGGACATAGCCTTCTTGATTTCTTCCACCACCTCGTAAATAACGGTGTGGAGACGGATGTCAACGTTCTCGAGCTGCGCCAGGTCATTGGCCTTACGTTCCGGCCTTACGTTGAAGCCTACAATCACGGCATTTGACGCCGAGGCCAACAAAACATCTGTTTCCGTAATGGCGCCGACACCGGCATGAATGACCTTGGTTTTAACCCTTTCATTGCCCAACTTGCCTAGCGTGTCAGCAAGTACCTCGACGGACCCCTGAACGTCTGCCTTGATGATCAACGCAAGTTCTTTGACCTCACCCGCCGCCATCTGCTCGTGCAACTGCTCCAGCGTAAGCCGTGCGCTCTTGGCCAGAGCCGCTTCTCGAAGCTTGGTCTGTCGATGCGCAGCAATTTGCCGCGCCTTGGTCGTATCCTCAATGGCCTGCAGGCGGTCACCGGCCTGGGGGACATCTTCCAATCCCAGAATTTCCACCGGGGTACTCGGCGGAGCTTCGATAATCGGCTGTCCCCGATCATTAAACATGGCTCGCACTTTTCCGTAAATGGCGCCAACAATAAACGAGTCCCCGACGCGCAGGGTTCCGTTCTGCACAATAATCGTGGCGACCGGGCCACGACCTTTGTCCAGCTTCGCTTCCAGAACCGTTCCTGAAGCCAGACGGCCGGGATTGGCCTTCAGCGCCTGCATATCGGCCACCAGCAGAATCATCTCAAGCAGAAGGTCCAGGTTTTTCCGCTGCTTCGCAGAAACCTCCACCAACACCGTGTCCCCACCCCAGTCCTCCGGCGCAAGGCCGCGGTCAGCCAGTTGCTTCTTCACTCGCTCAGGCATGGCATCCGGCTTATCGATCTTGTTGATGGCCACCACGATGGGAACTTGGGCAGCGCGGGCGTGGTTAATGGCTTCAAGAGTCTGCGGCATCACGCCATCATCCGCAGCGACCACCAGTACCACAACGTCCGTGACTTTGGCGCCGCGGGCACGCATCAGAGTGAAAGCTTCGTGGCCGGGGGTGTCCAGAAAAACGACCTTTCTGTCTCGCGTTTCAACCTCGTAAGCGCCGATGTGCTGCGTGATGCCTCCGGCCTCACCGGCAGCAACTTTTGTTTCGCGGATGGCGTCAAGCAAAGAAGTCTTACCGTGATCAACATGCCCCATCACCGTGACCACAGGAGCACGAGACAGCAGGTCCTCCTTGCGATCCGTCTCTTCGCTTTCCCGAAAGACTTCGTCTTCGAAGCTGATGATTTTTGTTTCTGCTCCAAATGCACGCGCCATCTCAGAAGCGGTTTCGCTATCCAGCGTCTGGTTGATCGTTGCAAAGATCCCCTTCTCCAGCAACTTCTTCATGACGTCCTTCGCCCGAACTTCCAGCTTTTCAGAAAGTTCCTTAATACTGACTCCTTCTGTGATCGTGATCGTGCGGGTAACCCGAACCTCTTCAGGAACTGCAGGATGCGGAGGTGGCACCGGATGGCGCTCCGCCTTGGGAACCACAATGTGTCTGGGCGTCTTAGGCTTAGCCGCCCCCACGGCACCTGCGGGAGGCCGAGCGGTTGGATGCATTGGGCGCGGCTCACCCGGCCGTCGGAAAACATGCGGGCGCGTCGGCACAGCCTTCGGCAGTCCCGCAGCAGCGTAGATGGGCTGCTTCGAGGCTGGCAACTTCGAAGTCCTGGCAACCTTGCTGGTCTTGGACTCTGCAGCAGGTGCCACAGGCTCGGGCGTTTTACTGGGAATTGTTTGTACAGGTAAGGACACAGGTTTAACCTTCTGGGCGACTGTTTCAGGGACTTTGGCAACCGGCCGGGCAGGTTCTGGTCGCACAGTAACCTGCGGGGAAGGACGCACGACGACATGCTGCCGAGTTGTGACGGGCTCCGCCGGCGCATGCGATATGACCGGTGCGGCGGGTTCCTTGGCAGGATGCACTGGGGCGCGTGGTGCCACTGTTTTTCGTGCTGCCGCCTTGATTTCAGCAATCGATCTTGTAAATGACTGGCGAGACAGGTGGACTTCCGGCTGCTTTGCAGGCTCTTCGGGGACAACCGCAGGTGAAGGTTCGATTCCTGGGGAAGCTGGCTCTTCTTCGACGGGTGCGGCCTCGATAGGCACACGGATTGCAGGCTCTGCGCCGGCTTTTTCACCGCGAAAGTGTGCCCGCACCTTATCCGCCGATTCATCATCGAGCGAACTTGAGTGCGACTTCTTTTCCGTGATGCCAAGCTCGGGCAGACAGTCCAGGATCGCCCGGCTTTTCACCTCAAGTTCTCGTGCCAGCTCGTTGATTCGGATACTACCCATTTCACCTCTTTCCCAGAATCTGTCAGCTATCGCTTGGGAGCTTTTCGCGGGCTCCCGGAGCGATACATCGCAAATACTAGCCTTTTTCCTCCGTAGCTCCTTCTATTTTTCCCTCTTCAGCAGTCTCGCCAAGCTCGCTTCTCTCGTCTTCCACAGTCTCAGGGCCAACTGAAGCCTCCTCGGCTGCTTCCGCCTCTTCGGCAGCAGGCGGCTCACATTCCTCTTCAGCCAGCGCACTCGATTCGGCAGTTTCCGCCTCTACGGCCACTGGCGATTCTTCAGCCTCAAGTGCCGCGGCCTCCTCGACGACTTCAGCCTCCTCAGTGGTTTCCTGGCCCTTTTCGAAGTAGTCGGTTACCACGCGCCGGATTCGATCAATCGTCTTATCACCGATACCCTGGATCTGCATCAGATCTTCTGGAGTCATTTGGGCCAACTGCTCGACGGTCTCGATACCGGCATTGTGTAGTCTGTCCAGAGTCTTATCGCCCAAGGCCGTCAGGTTCGAAATGGCTGCACCGCGCAATGCCATGGCCGCCATCTGGGATTCGATCTCCTGCCTTTTCTCCTCTTCGCTTTTGATGTCGATCTGCCAGGCCAGCAGCTTGGCAGCCAAACGAACGTTCTGCCCCTTTTTCCCGATAGCCAGAGAAAGCTGCGAGTCGTCAACAATAACTTCCAGATGCCTTTGCTCGACATCAAGCACCGAGACATGATTGATCTTGGCAGGGCTCAGCGCATTAGCGGCAAAAACCACAGGGTCTTCGTTGTATTCGATGATGTCTATCTTTTCCCCGCGCAGTTCGCGAATCACCGACTGCACGCGCATGCCTTTCATTCCAACGCACGCTCCCACGCAGTCCACGTCAGGGTCTCGGGAGTACACAGCAACCTTAGTTCGCTCGCCTGCTTCGCGAGCGATGGCTTTGATCACAACAGTGCCGTCGTAGATTTCCGGCACTTCCATCTCAAAGAGTTTTCGCACTAGGGTGGAATCGGCTCGCGACGCAATCACCTGCGGGCCGCGGGCAGCACGATCCACGAGGGTAATCACCGCGCGCACCCGGTCGCCAATCTGGTAAGTCTCAAGTTTCGACTGCTCCCGTCGTGGCATGCGGGCTTCAGTCCGCCCAAGGTCCAGAATGACATCCGGGCCTTCCATGCGCTTAACGGTACAGTTGACCAGTTCGCCAATTCGCTGGCTGTATTCCGCGTAAACCGTATCCCGCTCAGCTTCACGGACCTTTTGAAAAATCACCTGCTTCGCCGTCTGCGCCGCAATGCGGCCGAGAACATCCGTGGCCTTGGGGATTCTCACATCTGTCTCGACAGCAGCCTCCGGATCGATCTTGCGAGCTTCGAGCAGCGAGATTTCGTGGTCGGGATCGACAACTTCATCGACCACCTTCTTGATCGCATAGACTTCCACATGGCCGGATTCCTTATTGAAACGGGATTCCAAATCCTCCGCGCTTTTGTAGTACTTCCGGGTTGCTACCAGAACGGCATCTTCCACGGCCGCAATTACAATTTGAGGGTCGATACCCTTTTCCCGGCTCAATTGGTCAATCGTTTGATAGAGAAGACTGGTCGTCACAATTTTCCTCCAGCTTGCTTATCCCGGACCAGCCAGACATCCGGCCTGGGCACAATCGAGCCGCTAAAGCAACTCATTCCCCGGCTACAACTCGGGGAGAAGTCTGGCTTTCGAAATATTCGAAAGCTCCAGTTCGACAATCCTTTCATCGTCCAGGCCAATCTTGACTCGACCTTCGTCGAACCCCGCCAACCTGCCTTCAAAGACCTTCTGTTCTCCCACAGGCTCTCGCAACACCACTCTCGCCCGCCGCCCGGTGAAGTATTCGTACTCCCGTGGTTTCACCAGCTTCCGGTCTAGGCCAGGTGACGAACCATCCAGAACGTAGCTTCCTGGAAAAGGATCCTCCACATCAAGGATAGCACTCATTTGCTCGCTGACCAGTGCACAATCCGCGTGAGAAACTCCTCCAGGTTTGTCGATATAGACCCGAAGCAGCGAGTTCGCCCGTCCCCCCTTGAGTTCAACATCGACAAGCGTCAACCCTTCGCCGCTGGCCACGCGCTCGGCGATGACTTCGATCTTCTCCAAGTCAACGATCATTTCGTATGGTACGGGTTGAACCGCCATCCGTTGAGAGTCCGACCGGCCAAACCGGCAATCCCGCCTCCCAACAAAAAAGTGGGCTTGCGCCCACCGCAACCTCTCTCCAATGAATTATAGACCCTCGAACATGACAACGCAAGCGAAGCAGGCTGCTGCTTGTTCCCGCGCGTGCTGTTCATGCAGTCTTCTGCGAACTTACGTCCCCTGCTCGGCATTCCGCTGCGGAGTTTCCGGAAGCACTTGTGCGTTTCCTGAAAAAAAGCTATAGGTGAAGTCTTCATCAACCATCAAACTATTGAATCCTCTGTCCTCAATCTGCTACTCTGCCTGTTATCCTTCGTATGGCGACCCCATGCAGAAAGTGTGGGGCAACGAAGACAGAGCACGTCTATCACGGGTTTCTGTATTCGCTTGCTCGGAAATTCGGTTATCGGCTGCGAGTATGCTCTCGGTGCCGCCGCCACCGTTTGCTGCGCATCGAGGAGAACCCGGACGCTCCAGTTCTGCCACGTAAGGACCGGAAAAGGGCGCCACAACGACCCTCGTCCATCTCGGTTCAGGATAGTGATGATAAGGCTCTCCCGGAATGTCCAACCTGTGGCAGCAGCGACCTTCACAGGTCGAAACGCCGATGGCACGAGCGCGTGCTCGGTCGTCCCCCGATGGCACGCTGCCGCACCTGTCGAACTCGCTTCCCTTTATCTCCCATATGACAGGACGGGATCAACCTTCGAGGAACATTTCTCCCGATCCCGCCAGGATGCCTTTTTCAGCATTAGATATCAATTCCAGGCCAAAGCAGTTCAAATCGTGGTACACCATCGCCCATGACAAGACGTTCCGTGAACCAGCGCATTGCGGCCTCGGCAGGCATCGTGATGGCCAGCATTTTGGTAAGCCGCCTGCTGGGCTTTCTGCGTGAATGGTCTGTCGCCCACCAGTTCGGCTCAAGCGCCATCACCGACGCCTATTACGCGGCTTTTACGCTGCCGGATTTTGTCAACTACCTCGTCGCCGGAGCCTCGCTCAGCATCACTTTTATCCCGGTCTTTGTCAAATACATTGCGGAAGGAGATGAGGAAGAAGGGTGGTGGGTCTTCTCAACCGTTATCACCTCGATGGTCCTTCTATTGCTGATTCTGCTGGCTGTGGGAGAATTTTTCGCTCCCGAGCTTCTCCACGTGATAGTACCAGGGTTTAATCCTGCCGAAAAAGTGCACACCGTCTTTCTGACCCGCCTGATGATGCCCGCGCAGATCTTTTTTTACCTCGGAGGCATCTTGAGCGCGGTCCAATATGCAAAAGGCCGCTTCCTGATCCCTTCTCTCGCTCCGGTCATTTACAACACTGGAATCATTCTCGGCGGATTCCTGCTTGCCTCGAGTATCGGAATTTCAGGTTTTTCCGTCGGCGTTCTGGCGGGCGCGTTTGCTGGCAACTTTCTGCTTCAGATCTATGGCGCCCGGCGCGCGGGCGCACGATTCAGGCCCAACTTTAACCTCCGGCATCCAGGATTTCGGCTGTTCATCAAGCTCACTATTCCGATCATGCTGGCGCTGTCGGTCGTCTTCTCGGATGACTGGATCATCCGTTGGTTCGGCTCCTACCTGATTCCGGCTTCCATCACCTGGCTAACCTACGCCAAAATCCTGATGAGGGTTCCTTTGGGGGTCATTGGACAAGCCGTCGGCGTAGCCTCATTCCCTGTCCTCGCTCAGCTTTACGCTGAAAAGAAATACGACGAACTCAACCGCACACTAAACACGACCCTGAAAGGACTGCTCCTGCTGATCGTGCCCATCTCCGCGCTCACTATTGCGATGAACCGGCCGCTGGTTTATTTCGTTTTTTCCCATACGCGCCTTCGAGGGCCTGATTTGAACGCTACGGCGGCCGCCCTGGCTCTTTTCTCAGTCGGCATGTTTGCCTGGGGCGCGCAGAGCATCCTGGGTCGGGGTTTCTATGCTGGACGCAATACCTTGAGGCCGGCGCTGATTGGTACTGCCGTGACCCTTCTGAACCTGCCAGTCTACTGGCTGCTGGCCAGAACCATGCAGTACAAGGGGCTTGCTTTGGCGAGTTCAATCGGCATAGCCGCTTACGTCGTTGCTCTTTTCATCTCGCTCTATCGCTACACAGGAAATAAGGAAGCCATGGAGGTGGTGGGATTCTTTCTCAGGGTTGCGGCAGCTTCCGGCGTGGGAGCTGCAGGCGCTTTCGAAGTTGTCCGATGGATGGAGGTCCACATGAACTGGCACACCACAACGGGCGCTTTCGTTGTCCTCATTGCGGCTACGCCCGCCGGGTTAATTCTCACGGTGCTGGCGGCAAAACTTCTCCGCATCCGCGAACTCGATGCTTACCTGAGGTCCTTACCGCTGCTTGCGCGTTTCCGTCAAAGTCACGAATGATTGGATAGTGATCTCTCAACCGATCGGCGTCGCCTTATTTCCCAATGCAAAACCTGGAAAAGATCATTCCCAGGATGTCTTCAACCTCGGTTGCCCCAGTCAGAGTGTCCAGCGGCCGCAGGGCCTCGTAGAGATCCAGAAGGAGCATCTCATGATGCGTCTGTTGTTCGGCCGCCCGGCAGCACCGATCGAGTGCTTCGAGTGACTCTTTAAGGAGTTGCTGGTGTCGAAAGTTGGTCACCAGTTCGCCATCCGACCCGAGGTTACTTCCGGCGCCAACAGCCTGGATAATCTTGTCTCGCAATTCGTCAATGCCTTGCCCGCTCAGCGCGGAAGTCACAATGATCTCCACGGGTCCGACTCCCTCACCATTCTCCGCCAGGATTATTTGCTCGATTGCCATCTTGGTTGTGCGTCCGGGCAAGTCCGCCTTATTAGCAACCACCAGCATGGCTCCCATTCGCCGTGTCTTGCCGAGCAACTCGGAGTCTTCCTCCGTCCAATCTTGAGACGAGTCCACCACCAGTAACCGGAGATCGGAATCGGCCATGGCCTGATGAGTGCGTTCCACCCCGATCTTCTCCACGGCGTCTACCGTATTGTGGATACCTGCCGTATCCACAATACGCAATGGAATGCCGCTGAGTGACGTGGTTTCGGTAACCAGGTCTCTGGTTGTTCCGGGAATCTCCGTAACGATGGCACGGTCCATGTTCAGCAGGCGGTTAAACAGGCTCGACTTGCCAACGTTCGGGCGTCCCACAACGGACAGGCTCAGACCTTCTCGGACGATCCGGCCATAGGTATACCCCTCGGCCATCTTGCACAAGCCGGCCTTTACTGCGTCGAGACGATTCACAATATCCGCCCAGTCCATCACGTCAATGTCATCGTCAGCAAAGTCGACCCCGGCCTCCAGCGTCGCAATCAGGTCCAGCAAAGCTTGTTTGTGGGGCTTAAGCCGCGCGGAAACAGAGCCTCCGAGTTGCGTGGCGGCAACCCGGGCCTGGTAGAGTGTCCGGGATTCAATCAGGTCCCGGATGGCTTCGGCCTGGGTCAGATCAATACGGCCGTTGAGGAAGGCACGCATGGTAAATTCCCCCGGTTCCGCTGCTCGTGCACCGTGTTCAAGACAGCATTCAACCAGGTACGCCAAAACCACTGGAGATCCGTGGCAGGAAATCTCCGCCAGGTCCTCGCCGGTGTAGGAATGCGGTCGGCGGTAGAACGTGACCACGACCTCATCCAGAATGTTCCCTGTTTGCGGGTCCGCAAATTTCCCCAAAGCCGGCCGCTGAGCCTCAGGAGGCTGCTTCGCCAGCCGAACCAGTTCCGAGGTGATCTCCACCGCGCGTCCCCCTGACAGGCGCACGACGCCAATTCCCCCGCGGCCCGGTGGAGTGGCAATGGCCACGATGGTATCGTCTTTCATCACATCAAAACCTGCAGGCGTTTCAGGAGAGAGACGTAGAGGGGTAGATAACAACCTTTCGAGCCGGGCCCGAGCCCTCACTTAAGGTCTTTACCGCGGAGTCATCCTTGAGAGTCATGTGAATAATGCGCCGTTCGCGCGCACTCATCGGCGTAAGAGAAAACGGGCTTCCGCTCTCGATCACCTGTCGGGCTGCCATAAGCGCCGTCAGCTTCAGCTCTTCGGCCCGCACACGGCGCCAGTCTTTGCAGTCAAAAATGATCTTGCCATAGAGATCGTCGTCGACGCGCACGGCCTTCAGAACCACATATTCCAGCGCATCAAGCAGTGCCGCGTTCTTCTCCAGCAGAAGATCAGAGTCCCTTCCTTCGAAGTCCACTACGACTCCCGCGTCTCCAGCGTCCTCTCCTCTGGGGTTGCCTCTCCGCACATTGGCCTTCAGGTCAAAGCCTCCGTACCGGATGATCTCCCCCACAAGCGACTCGATCTTCGTCAAATGATTCTCTCCGGATTGCTCAGAAGAAGAATGTGTCATCGTCATTTCTGCACACTAACCTTTGGCCGCAGTTGCTTTTTCCGGCACCAAGGGCGGTTGTTTCGGGGTGATATAGCGGTTGATGAACAGTTGCTGGGCGATACCCACCAGATTCGCAGTCAGAAAGTAAAGGACCAGTCCGCTGGCAAACCTGTAGAACATGAAGCCGAAGACCAGTGGCATCACCATCATCATACGCTTCTGCGACGGATCGACGGTGGCCATCGGTGTCATCTTCTGCATTAAGAACATGCTCAGGATCATGACCGTCGGCAGAATAGGAATCGGCAGGCCCAGGATATGGGAAGGGTCCGGCATGGACAAGTCCTTGATCCACAAAATCCACGGCGCTTGGCGAAACGCAAAGGGCGTTTCGAGCGACTCATAAAACCCATAGAGAATCGGCAACTGGGGCAGCATCGGCAGACACCCGCCCAGCGGATTGATGCCATGCTCCTGGTAGAGTTTCATGACCTCCTGGTTCATCCGAGCCTTGCGAGGGTCATTAAACTTGTATTGCTTATATCGGTCTTGAATGCTTTTCACGAGCGGTGCGATCCGTTGCATCTCCTGGGCGGAGCGGATGCTCTTGAGCTTCAAAGGAAACAGAGCCATGTTCAGGATAACGGTAAGGATTACAATCGCCCAGCCGTAATTATGAACCCAGTGGTCATAGATGTAGTGCAACGCAAGATACAGCGGCTTTGCAATGATGCTGAACCAGCCGAAATCCACCAGGTCCGTGAGCGGAGGGTTCGTCGCTTTAAGCACATCAAGTGACTTGGGCGCAATAAACAACCTGAAACTAACCGGCTGCGCCAGAGAGCTTCCCAGCTCGGCAAAAGCGGCCTTTGGAGCCTCTTTTTCTTTCCAATTCTCAGGCGTCCACGATTCCTGCCCGGCCCGAAAATCCTGACCATGCGAACCCGGGAAATAGATTCCGGCAAAGTAACGGTCTTCGAGTCCGGCAAATTCCAGAGGCCCGGCCTGCCGCAGCTCATCTTTCACCTTGCTCTGGGCTGTCGTCTCCAGTTTGCCGTCCTTGTCATAGGCCACCATGGTCTGTCCGATGTGTGTCTGGATGGGAAGCCCGTGATCGCCGAATCCCCCGGCCCATTCCACTTGAACGGGAACGTAATGCCCATCCTGGGCCACGCTCACGCTGGCACGCACCTCATAGTCTGAACCGAAGGTAAACTCTTTCTGAACCTGGACATGCCCGTCGTTGTAAGTGAATTGCAGCGTGGCGGGCGCCTGCAGTGTGTTCGCCGAGGGTTGCGCAACATAAAGCGCCTGGTTCACTGTTTGATTCAGCGTAGGGTCCGATGTCCTGACGCTCATCGGGAAGCCAAGCTGCTTGCAGGCTGCAGAGTTCACCACGTCAAGAGGCTTGCCTACGGCGTCCTTATACTTTGTCAAAACCCAGCTTTTGACCACACCACCACGGGTGGAAAATGTAATCCGGTAAAAACCATTTTCGACGGTGATGTCCTGGGCCTGCTGACCTTCCACGACGGGGATCTTGGGAGGGGCCGGAACCTTAGGAGCTTCCGGCTTCGCAGCAGACTCCGGTGAACCTTTCGCTCCGGGAGCCTGCTGGGCGGTAGCATGAGCGGCGCTGGACGATTTGGGCAGAGGAGGTGGCGCCTTGACAAACAGGACCCGCCATATCAAGAGCATTACAAATGATAGGGCGAGATCGGA
>JAKASH010000697.1 GCA_021828225.1 Acidobacteriota bacterium
CGAAACTCTGCGGATTTTGGCGGGCTCCTAACCCAAGAACCGCAGAGTCTGAAACTTAGTGACTTTGCGCACCTGCTGCCGGCGGTCCCTTTGCGTTTGGAGCAGGATTTTGTAGGGGCAGGTTTCGAAACTGCCCTTTCGCTCCGGCGTGAGCTGCAAGATCGCAGAGGCTCCAATGTAAGCGTGCGCCGTCCGGCGGAAACCCCGCGACGGGCAAAACACCGTCGCGGCTATCCGTACAGCGAGATCGCGCCGATCCATCGGGGCGCCAGCTTGCTGCTGCCTTGGTAAATGGTCCCATGATGTCATAATGGGTGTGTGAATTAGATCGACAAAGTTGCCACTCTTTGTGTAATTTGAGCGATGCGCATTTTCAATCTGGAGGAAGGTGGAACGATCGAGGTTATGTTGCGTTGTTTAGGATATTTGAATAAAATGAGCGGCCCCGGCAAGCGAGGTCAAGTCGCGTGAAATTTCTTCATACCCTGGCCAAAAATCTTGAACACACCCTGGTTCTTTACGGGGGGTGGGGGCTCATTGGGATTGCTATGCTGGACTCCGCCGGGCTTTCCATGCCGGGCGTGAAGGATTTTCTTCTCATCTACCTTTCCAGCAAAAATCCCCGCTGGGCCTGGATGTATGCCGGCGGATGTATCCTTGGAACTGTCCTTGGTTCATTCGTCATTTACTATCTCGGACGGACTGGCGCCCGCCTTCTGAAGCGAAAACCATCCGACCGCGAGATGGGCCGAGCGAAGAAGTGGCTGGTGAAAAACGATTTCCTGACTGTGCTGGTTGCGTCGCTCCTGCCGCCTCCTCTGCCTTTCAAGCCAATCCTGCTGGGGTCGGGCGCTTTGCGGATCAGTCCGGTTCGGTTTGCCGCTGCACTGTTGGTGGGCGGTGTGCTCCGGTTCGGTTTGGAAGCATGGATTGGAGTCCGCTACGGGGTGAGCGGGGAAGACTTCCTCAAGAAGAACATCCTCTGGATTTCCCTGGGATTTGTTGCGCTTGTGGTGGTATCAACCGTCATCTACCGGTGGTGGAAATCCGGGAATAATGACGGGCAGGTTTCAACCCCCGAGTCGGTAGCGTCGGATCGCAAACAGGGATGAGGCTGACTTCGGGAAATACATCTGCTTCGAACGGCATGCCGGGCATAAAGCCCGGTGCTACTGCTTCAGGTCCTGAAGCTCCACGCCCTAACGGTTGCAGGTTGTGATAAGTGTTTCTGCTGCTCGGCACTACTTGCCGCGGAAATTTCCTGTAAAGCTGAATTCCTGCGAGTGGACGTGCAGATCTTTATCGAGCTGAATTCTGACGGCGAAAGCTCCGCGCTCATAGTCTGCCGGCTGAAAGCGCAGGTCGCGGATCATGACGGTGGGGCCGTTATCGGTGGGAATGACTTCAGCCCAGGGAAAGCGCGCGAAGTTCATAAAGACTCTGGCTGTGCGGGTGGCCAGGGCTGCGTCAAGGGCGGGTGATGGTTCAGCCTTGCGGAAGACGCGAGCGTCGCGCAGGTCCAGGCTTCCGCTGAGGACGTCCACGGGCAGAACATAGAAGGCCCCGGAAGTTTCAACCACCCCGGTCCAGTCGAAGGGATTCGCGGAGCTTGGGAATGCGCCGAGGCGTTGCGGGTTTTGCTGGTGATAGCTGACGGTGTCCAGCATGTTCAGCGCCCGGCTGTGGCTGAGTTCCCGGACGCCCCAAACAGCAACCATGGCGCAAAGCGAAATGATGGCGCCCTTCTGGAAACCTGTTTTGCGCGCGCCGACTTCCTCCGTGATCAGGCGAAACAGCGCCGGCAGGCCAAGTCCTGCTACCAGGATCACTAAAAGCGCCGGATCGACAATGGGCACGATGTCCCAGGCGTACCAGCGGCCGTTGAAGGGCAGGAAGGGCCGGGCACCGTACTGGTTCGTCAGGTCGAGCAGCAGGTTGCTGGCGGTTGCGACCCAGCAGGCCAGCAGGAGCCAGCGGCCGTCGAGCGACGGCCCTGTTTTTGCAGAACGCGCCCTCTTGCCGAGAAAATAGACAATCGCCGCCAGTAATGCCGCCAGCATTGTTATTCCGATGATCGAGTGGGTGATGCCGCGATGAACCTGCAGGTAAGTGACGTTTCCCCAGAAGCGGCTGACCATGTCGATATCAGGAAGGTTGACGCCGATGACAATCGCCAGGGTGGCGTAGCGCGTCTTGCGGTTGAAACCCGCGTAACTGATGGTAAAGCCCGTGAGAGTGTGAGTCAGATTGTCCATGCCAGGAATCCAATCCGTGAGAGCGGAGTGTAGGATTTCTCGCCCAAAACTGTCAAGGTGCGCGTGAACTACATTGCACTGAATGGCAATCCGGAAGTTCCATCATGAGCGTCACATTCGCATGGCAGAAAGGCGTCAGGGCGCGGCTTCAGCCGTGCCGGAGAGATTGCCATGCAATTTCTGTGGCTTCAGCCACTGAGGCCTCAGCGGCTAAAGTTGCAGGGGACACGCCTCCTCCAATGGCCCCGATCAATCGGGGCCCCGACGCCTTGGGTCGGAATCCATTTATTGTG
>JAKASH010000698.1 GCA_021828225.1 Acidobacteriota bacterium
ATAGCAGATGTAAAGGTCTTCAATCCTTCTAAGGGCAAAGCCAAGGCGTATATGATACGTGCACTGCAGCAAGTTCACACATACGCGTGCGACTACAACCAACCCGTAGGTTACCTGATCATTTTCAATACAAGCGCCGTTCAGCTCAGATTTGCGTTAGCAAACCCGGATCACCCTGCTCCGCGAGTTCTGCTCAACAATAAAACGATTTTCCTGGTCGTCATCGACATATTTCCGCATACCGAGTCGGCAAGCCAGCGTAAAAGCCCCGACTCCGTTGAGATCACGGATCAGGATTTCATTGCCGCCAATGCCTCGCCACAACCTGCGGTTGAGTCTTAAATCCCTTCGCACACAAAATGTTTGGCGTGTTCTTTCAGCATGCAGCGGTCCTGGACGACTTCGAGCCCTGCTTCGCGGGCGCGCCGGGCAGCTTCTTCGTGCCGGACGCCTTCCTGCATCCAGACGACTTTGGCGCCTTTGCAGATGGCGCATTCCACAACTTCAGGAACAAACTCGGAGCGGCGGAAGATCACGACCGCATCAAAGTTCTCTGGAACGTCGTCGAGCGTAGGGTAGCACTTTTCGCCCAGCACGGACTCTTCATTGGGGTTGACCGGGATGATGCGGTAGCCGTGGGACTTCAGGTAGGAACTTACCCCGTAACTGGGCCGTGTCGGCTTGGAAGAGAGGCCGACGACGGCCAGCGTCTTGCAGGTTTCAAGAATGTTTTGAATTGGGTCTGACATGGCTGACTCCCAACCTTGAGATAATCGGGCCTTATGCCTGTCCCTGGCGCTTCCCTTATATCCTAAGTTTAACGCTTAATCCCGCGCGCTGAAATCCTGGCCACGCGGTCAAGGCTCTCGAGAAACTTTTCGTTTTCTTCGTGCTTCCCGATCGTCACCCGCAGCGAGGTCGGAAAGCCATAAAGCTTCATCGGTCGGACAATCACGCCTTCGTGCATCAGGCGGATAAAGTCTTCTTCGCAATCCCGGCCCGTATCGACCAGCAGAAAATTCGCCACGGACGGCGTGTAACGAACGCCGGCAAGCGCCAGTTCTTCCGTCACGAATTTCATTTCGCGGGTGTTCGATTCGACCGAATGCGCCACGTGTTCGCGATCGTCCAGTGCCGCCAACCCGCCGGCCTGAGCCAGGCTGTTGGCGTTGAAGGGAGAGCGCAGGCGGTTGAGGGCTTCGATCAAGTCGGGATTTCCCATGCCGTAGCCAAGCCGCAGTCCTGCCAAGCCGTACACCTTGGAGAACGTGCGAAGCACGAGAACATTCCAGCCGTCTCGAACGTAATCGACGGAGTGGGAATAATCCGGTTCGCGGACGTATTCGTAGTAAGCCTCATCGAGGACAACCAGCACCCGGGGCGGCAGGGCGTCGAGAAACCGGTCCATGTCATCGGCGGTGACCATGCGTCCGGTGGGATTGTTGGGGTTGGCGATGTAGATGACCTTTGTCCGCTGCGTCACCGAATGGGCAATGGCCGCGAGGTCGAACGCGCCATCGCGCAGCGGTGTTTGCACCAGGTCCGCGCCCATCTCTTCGATTGCAAGACGATAGATATAAAACGCGGATTGGGACGTAATGCCCTGGTCGCCGGCTGTCAGAAAGGTTTTTGCCACCAGTTCGATCAGGTCGGTCGAGCCTGCTCCCAGAATGACCTGGGACATGTCGAGCTGCTGGAATTCCGCCAGCCTCTTCCGCAGGTAATAGCCGCTGCCATCGGGATAGAAGTTGGCGCGGTCAAGGCAATTGCGAATCGCGCCCAGAGCCTTGGGCGAAGGGCCTAACGGGTTTTCATTGGAGGCCAGCTTGACGGCCGTGTGCCCCAGTTCGCGCTCGACTTCCTCGATCGGTTTACCGGGAGGATAAGGCCGAATGCGGCTCGTCCAGGGTGGCAACAGTTCGTTGATCGAAAATCTTTGCGGCATGACCTGATCAATGATGAAGAGTCATTATAAAGGATGACGACGATGGATGATCGCAAAGTTTCCAGGCATGGGCAGCGGGCGCGGTTGCCCCCTCATCTGGAATTGATTCTTCTCAATTCACGATTCCTGGCCGGCTTCGGGTTTCCAGCGTTTCAGTCGATCAATTTCCGCTGCGCTCAGATAGCGAAATTGTCCTGGCGCAAGGCCATGATCAGCGAGAAAAGCAAAGCGTACCCGCTTGAGTTTGACCACTCGCTGCCCGGAGCGTTCGAACATTCTGCGCACCTGGTGGTAACGTCCTTCGACCAGGGTGATTTCATACCAGGGTTTTTCGCCTTCTGCGACCGGGCGAATTCTGCACGGCGCTGTCCGCCGCCCATCGAGCACGATGCCCTGTTCCAGACGGGCCAGATCTTTCGGCGCCGGCTGGCCTTCCAGCTTGACGTGATAGGTTCGAGGAATCTTCGAGGCCCGGGAAGTCAGGAAGTTTGTGAGTTCGCCGTCGTTGGTCAGCAGCATCAGCCCGGAAGAGTGAAAGTCGAGACGGCCAACGGGATAAACCCGCTCCTTTACACCCGCCAGC
>JAKASH010000699.1 GCA_021828225.1 Acidobacteriota bacterium
GTACGCGCCGACAAAGGTCGCCAACCAGCCCGAACGATGTGATCTCGCCGCAGCGGCCTGCAGGATTTCTCCAGCCTTACCACGGAAAGCCGCTGTTCCCCTTGCAATACCGCCAAAGGCGCGATTTGCATGTTGCCGCGCGCGCCTTGAAACCAGTGTATAATTCAAGTTGGTTCCATACAAACTCATAAAATGGTAACATCCCGGTACGAGGAATAAGATGAAAAGCGATGTGCGCCGGTACGCAGCAGCGCTGGCGATTGCCATAGCGCTTGGTGCCGGCATCGCTATTGGCACGCTCATCTCCCATGGAGCCCGAGCGGCGCATTCCGCAAGTGCTGTGGCTGACCCGCAGCCGCTGGCAGCCCCCTCGCCCATCGAACTGTCCAATACCTTTTCTCACATCGCGGAGCAGGTTGAGCCCGCAGTTGTCAACATCACGACGGAAACCACCGTGCACCTTTCCGGGCACGGCATGGGGTCTCCGGGTGAAGAACCTTTTGACGATTTCTTCAATCACTTTTTCCATTTCGGCCAGCCGGGGCAGCCCCCGGATCATTTCCAGCGGCGCAGTCTGGGTTCCGGCATTATTCTCGATCCGCGGGGCTATGTGCTCACCAACTATCACGTTGTCATGCAAACCAGCGTCGACAAGCCGGTGGATCGTATTGAGGTTTATCTGCAAGGTGAGGATGGAATCAAGTACCACGCGAAGATTGTCGGCGCCGATAAATGGACCGACCTCGCTGTCATCAAGATTGATGCCGGCAGGAAGCTCGCAGCAGCGCAGTTTGGCGATTCGTCCTCGGTGAAGGTTGGAGACTGGGTCCTGGCCATCGGCAGCCCGTTTGGACTCGATTCAACCGTTACGGCGGGCATCATCAGCGCCAAGGGGCGCGACATTGAACCGGGCATGGAGGGCCAGTTCAAGCGCTTCATTCAGACCGATGCGGCCATCAATCCCGGCAACAGCGGAGGGCCCCTCGTGAACATGGCAGGACAGGTGATTGGAATCAACACGGCGATCGCCACCAACCAGGGATCGAATGATGGCATTGGCTTTGCCATTCCCTCCAACACCGCTCGGGTCATTTACAACTCTCTGATCACCTCCGGGCGGGTGCGGCGCGGCGCCATCGGCATTACTTTTCTCGATCAGACCAATCCGGCCCTTCTGCGCAGCTTCGGAGCCGACCACGGGGTTGTTGTGAACAACGTCGAGCCCGGCGGCCCCGCCGAGCGGGCGGGCCTGAAGATGGGCGATGTCATTCTCTCCATCGACGGCCAATCCATTAAGTCGGGTGACGAACTTGTCCAGATCGTTTCCCAAAGCAAGATCGGCAGCAGAGTTAAGGTGGATTTCCTGCGGAATGGAAAGCACCTTTCTACGTGGGTCGAAGTCGCCGACCGGAGCAGCATCATAGCCCAGCAGGAAGCCAGCACTGCTCCTAACAGCAACAACAGCACGCCGGAGGAAGCCGGCGGGCCTCTCGGAGTCAGCGTGCACAACCTCACTCCGGACCAAGCAACGCAGCTTATGAAATCCCTCCACCTGCCGAAACCCCAGGGGGTTCTGGTCACCCAGCTTGCTCCCGAAGGTTTTGCTGCGGAGCTCACGGTTCAGACTGGAGACGTCATCCTGAGTGTCAACCACCAGCCGGTGTCTTCCGTGAATGACTTCGTGCATATCCAGAAGACCCTTCAATCCGGGCAGGACGTGCTCCTGCTCATCGCGCGGCAGACAGGCCGAACATTCACCACGATGTTCCTGGCCGACACTTTACCTTAGATCTAAGAATATGCGTTTCACCTCAACTCGCCGGTTTTGGATTCGATGGACGACGGTTCTTGCGGTCGGAATTCTGTTCATTCCGGGCATGCGGCTGATGGGGCGGCAAAAACGAAGAGCGCACCACACGCGCCGGGTAGTACACCGAAGGCGCCGCGTCATAAGGGATTCGCAGATTCGGCATTACCGCAGAGGCTATTATTTCTACCACCATGACGCCTACCTGGCCCATGAAATAAAGCCTGAGAGGGTTAAACAGATCCAGCAGGCGCTGGTCACGGCAGGTGATCTGCACGAAGACCCCACCGGCCGGTGGGACACCGCGACGCAGAAGGCAATGCGCCAGTATCAGATCCAGAACGGATTCGCTCCAACCGGCCTGCCGGAAGCAAAACCTCTGATGAAGCTCGGCCTGGGGCCGCATCCCTTACCCCCAGCCCTGGAGCGCGCCACGGCAGCCAACGCCAAGGCCCAGGCGGATACCGGGACCAGCGTGGCGTCTGATTCTCTACCCGCGAAA
Organism: Acidobacteriota bacterium; assembly: GCA_021828225.1. The sequence continues at coordinate 2,310 of JAKASH010000699.1, forward strand.
AAATCTTCTTCGACTTCAACCCAATAATCTGCATCTAATTTCCAGGGTGTCAAAGTCACTTTCAGACTTTGAAGGGAAATAGTTGTTTTTTGGGGGACCGCTCACAGGGAATGAGCGTGTGTATCTCATCCGGCAGCATAAGGGTGAGCTGCAGACTAGCTTGCGCCGCGCAGGGTGGCAAGCTTGAATCCCCTCTGCATCGTACAGGGCGATTCAGA
>JAKASH010000700.1 GCA_021828225.1 Acidobacteriota bacterium
CAATGAAATTCTTGCCGCTTGGCCGCAGTGGTATATACCGTTTGATAATGTCATTGACGCTGATCAGGGACTTCAAGCGTTCAGCTTCCTCATCCGGCGTCGTGACAATCCGATACGTTTCCGTGTCGGGCGGCGACACCGGGTCTTTCTGTGGCGCTGGCTCTGCCGCTTCTAACAACCCTAGAAACTCTTGGCGGCTCTTCCCCAGACGAACAAAGAAGTCCGTCACATCGCCCCCTTCGCCCACTTCCTCCGGTAACCGGATCACACGAGCATGGGGGATCAGCCGGCTGACACGTTCGGCTCCCATGCGCCCCGCCGCGTCGTTATCAAAACAAACGAAAACGTTTGGGATTTCCTGAAAAGCCGCAGCCCACTCCGGCCGGAAAGTCATTGCCCCGCCCGTGGAAGTCACCGCCGCAAAGCCCTGGCCTTCCAGCACCAGCCGGTCAAACTCGCCTTCGCAGATGATGATTTGCTCAGGCTTCGAAAGGACGCGCTCCCAGCCATAAAGTTCAGCGTGCGCTCCACGAGTTGAGAACATTTTCGGGCCAGACTTATCTCCAGGGTCTTTGGCCAGCTTGAAGAAAGCAAACTTTCCGTCACGGTCCTGGATAGGGATCGTAATCCGCTGCCCATTCCAGCCGAGCAGGTGCTTATGAATCAGGGCATCAGGAATACCGCGACCATTGAGGTACTTCCAAAGACTTTGGGGTAGGCGCTGGTGATAGGCGAGTGCTTCGTCGTGGAGATTAATTACTGTGGTCATACCTCCAGCGTAAGGTGCGCCAGGTGCAAATCTAGACGGTCTAACTTGCCGGAAACGGCAAGACAAACCACCTCGGGAGCAACATTCCGGCCTGCCACAGTGAAATTAAGGGGGACTCACAATAATACACTGCCGACCCGGCATGACAATCCGCATTCACTCTTTATCCCGCCCTCAACGAAGGCGCGCAATTCAAAGCTTTGACAGCCTACGAGCTGACGCCTACGATGAGTGCTGAAAGGCACGTCCAAACATAAACCCAATCCACAAATGACAACGCTGGGACATTTGGAATATTCAAATAATGCCGCCACCGAGGCGCGGGCTATCGCCAGCGATGGTCCCGGAACGAAAGAAGCACCTCTTGGGGACTTGGGTCTTGCCGCTTCCGGCAATTGTGCCCGCCTTTTGCGGTCCCCATCCGCGCAGTACCTTGGGATGCATGAATCTGACCGACGAAGATTTGCAGGAATTCTCCCAGATCTGGTCGGAGGAATTCCACGAAACGATTTCGATAGCGGAAGCGCGCGAGCACGCGTCAGCCCTCTTGGAGTTATATTCGGTCCTTGCTCGCCCTACGCCGCCCGAGTTGTCGTCGGAGAACTAAATACCCATCGCTTCGGATGAGGTACTTCCTCTATTGCCGCAAGTCAAGCGAAGACGAGGACCGCCAGGTTCTCGTGATTGAATCGCAGCGAAAAGAAATGGAACGCCTCAGCGCCGGTTGGCGTGAGGTTCAAATTATTGAGACCTTGGAAGAATCCTACAGCGCCAAGGCTCCAGGGCGTCCGGTGTTTGACGCGATGCTCAAGCGGGTTGAGGCCGAAGAAGCAGACGGAATTATTGCGTGGCATCCTGACCGACTTGCCAGGAATTCCGTGGACGGTGGGAATATCATCTACCTTCTGGACACAGGTCGGCTCAAAGACCTCCGGTTTGCGACGTTCACCTTCGAGAACAACTCGCAGGGCAAGTTCATGCTTTCCATTGTCTTCGGCTACTCCAAATATTACGTGGACAGCCTGAGCGAGAATATCCGCCGCGGCATTCGCACCAAAACCGAGAATGGGTGGCTCTCTGGCGTGGCGCCCATCGGGTACCTCAATGACCGCGCGACCAAAACCATCATTCCTGACCCGGACCGTTTCGCGCTCGTGAAAGAGATGTGGCGCATGATGCTCACGGGGACGTATTCGCCGCGGCAGCTTATGGAGATCGCCAACCACGAGTGGGGATTACGGACTCTGAAGCGGAAACGAAGAGGCGGCAAGCCGCTGTCTCTGAGCGGCGTGTACCGAGTGCTGAGCAACCCGTTCTATGCCGGTGTCCTCGAACGGGAGGGAAAAAGCTACTCGGGCAAGCATCCGACGATGGTCACCATCGATGAATTCGAGCCGGTCCAGGAACTCCTCGGTCGGCCGCGACAGCCGCGACCGAAAACCCGAGTATTTCCCTTCACCGGCCTTATCCGGTGCGGCGCGTGCGGACTCTCAATTACCGCAGAGGAAAAAGTAAATCGTCACGGCTCCCACTACACCTATTACCATTGCACGAAACGGCGTCGCGACTATCGCTGTGACCAGCCGTGCATCCAGGCCGGCGAATTGGAGCGGCAAATTCTCCAGTTCCTGCGCGAGATCACCATTCCCGACCGGATTCACCAATGGCTGATCGCGAGACTCGACCGCGTCGCCGAACGTGAGAAAAACGCCGCGACTACAAGAGTTCGCTCGCTCGTGCGGA
>JAKASH010000701.1 GCA_021828225.1 Acidobacteriota bacterium
CTCATCCCACTCGCGAACGTGAGCGCGCATCTCCTCTTCAGCAAATTCCCGGACCGAATCCCGAATTTCGCGCTCCTCGTCAGTCAGCTCGAAATCCAGCGCGCACCTCCTGCCGCCGATCTCTTCGCACACCTAGTTCACGGCTATTCTAACATGGATGAGCAGGCCAAACCTTGCCCCGGAGTGGTTGCCTGCACCGGCGGGATTGAACCGTTCACATCCGCAGTTTCTGTGCTAACATTCATAATAGCATCTGATGAAAACTTGCTGTTACCTCATTCTCGCAATCTCGCTGGCGATGACCGCCAATACGTTTGGTTTCGCCAAGTGGTTCCACGGTAAGCCGAAGAAACCGGACAAGCAGGATTCCCTTTCCGTCGTTGTCGTTGATTCAGGGCTCCCGGAATGCAAAGTAGACATTGATGGCGTGGGGTCCGGAATAACCGGCACCAAAGGAACCTTGTTGATCCAGGATGTGGAACCCGGGGACCATTACCTCCATGTGCAGTGCCCTGCGCAGCGGGACGTGTCCTATTTCATTTCGCCCAGTCCGGGGCAGAAAATACAGGTAGAGGCTCAAGGGGCGGCGACAAGTTCGCGTGCCGCAGCAGTCAGCCCACTCGATTCCGCCGCATCAGAGATGCAACTGCGGCGCATGGTAACGCAAGCCGTTCAGCTAAGAGCAAGCGGGCAATTTAAAGAAGCCGTCGAGCTTCTTCGGAAGGCAAGCGCTCTCGACCCAAGAAATGGTGATTTGCATCGTGAACTGGGAATTACGTTCCTCATGATCCATGATTGGGAACGGGCGCGTATAGAGGAACTGGAAGCCATTCGCCGCGAGCCGGCCAGCGTTGGCGCACATAGCGGCTTGGCTTATGCCCTCGAGAAACTAAGAGACTACAATGGCGCGCTCAGGGAGTATCGAATCTGCACGCAAATGGATCCGCATGACACTTCATACCGGGACCACTATATCGAAGTCTTAGGCTTGCAGTATGCCCAGCAGAAACAGAAGAAGCACTGAGGAGTTGATTTCAGCGCCAAGGTGAATTTTCGGAACCCGTCAGAGACCGCTATATTGCCCCTGCAAATGCTCGCGTCGGTCAGGCTTTCGCGGCGCCTTGCGCTGCAGAGAGAATATTGCGCAATATACTGAGAGCCCGCTCGCATCCGGCGCGGTCAACGTCGCAATGCGTCACCATGCGGATCGTTGTGGGACCTGTTCCGTTGGCCAGAACTCCCTGCCCGGCAAGGCGTTTTGAAACCTCCTGAGCGGAAAGTCCGCTCGCTGAAATATCGAAGAACAGGATGTTGGTTTTGACTTTGGCAGGATCAATCTTTACCTCGGGAATTTCCGCAAGGCCTTCTGCCAGGACTCTGGCGTTCTCGTGATCGATATGCAACCGCTTCGGGCTCTCTTCAAGCGCGACAAGTCCCGCGGCCGCCAGGATTCCGGCCTGGCGCATTCCCCCGCCCAGCATCTTTCGCACCCTGCGGGCCTCGTCGATGAATTCCCTGCTCCCCACCAGCAACGAGCCCACCGGCGCTCCAAGCCCTTTCGATAAACAAAACATCACCGAATCGACCTTTCGCGTCAGTTCAACCACTGAGCGTCCCAGTGCAACGCTGGCATTGAAGATTCGGGCGCCGTCCAGGTGTACCGGAATGCCGCCCTCATGCGCGTGGTCGCAGATTTCGTTCGAAGTCTCCAGCGGATAGACCGACCCGCCGGCAAGATTCGAGCTGTTCTCAATTTCGACCAGTCCCGTCCGGCTGCGAAACCCTTTCCCGATATAGGTGAGAGGCTCAATTAGATCCCAGTTCAGGATTCCGTCAGGCGCATAAACCGTGCGCGCCACGCAGCCGGAAAAGGCCGACATCGTTCCCATCTCGTGCATGTAGATATGAGATCGTTCCTCACAGATCACGTCCTGGCCGTGCCGCGTATGGACCTTGATCGCGGTTTGGTTCCCCATGGTCCCGGAGGGAACATAGATCGCCGCTTCCCGCTCAAAGATCTCCGCAGCGCGTTCTTCGAGTTGATTGACAGTTGGGTCTTCGCGATAAACATCATCGCCCACTTCAGCCTCAGCCATCGCGCGGCGCATTGCCGGAGTCGGGCGAGTGACCGTGTCACTGCGCAGATCAATCACTGGTTGAGCCATACGAATATTTCCACCCCCATTTTCTGAAGAACTCTATGCACCGATAAATTCCTGGAAGACCTCGTTTGAAACGAGCAAGGTGCCATCCGCCAGGCGAATGCGACCATTGATCTGTTCAAGCCAGCCGTCATTTTCAAGGGACTCAATTTTTTGTGTCCAGCGCTCAACGAGTTCACAGCCCCAGCGCTCCCCTGCTTCCGCCAGATTGACACCTTCCCTTTGGCGCAGCCCGAGAAAGAAAAATTCTTCCACCTGGGCTTCAGGGGATATCGCATGTTGCTCGCGGATGGGTGACTCACCCCGATGCAGGCGGTTTTCGTATTCTTCCGCCGCCGCCGCGTTTG
>JAKASH010000702.1 GCA_021828225.1 Acidobacteriota bacterium
GTCGCTCCGGGAATTGGCGCACCGCCTCTTCGGTTTCCAGGTTGCCCTCTTCCCAGCCGACAAACAGCCCGCGTATCGACAGGACCACCGCGCGGTCGATGCCGCAATGATCCAGCTCTTTGACCACTTCCGAAGGCGTTGAGACGTCAATCGGCCAATACGGCCACTTCCCGAAATATGCGCAAAGGTCGATGATCATACCGCAATCCCCATCAGACGCTGAATGTTTCCGCCCGTAATAAGATCCCGAGCCTCCCTGCTGATGCGTGTCTCGGCTATCTTGGTCCGCTGCGCATAAGGGTCGAGCAGCGGCGTGTCCGTCCCAAAAATGATCCTGCCGGGCCCCAGGACCGCAACGGCCTTTTCGACAAAGCCCGCATCGAGCGTCGAACTGGCCGTTTCCAGATAAAGGTTCTCGAAGCGCTGCGCCATCATAATGGCCCGGTTCCAGTCACCCGAAGCAAAGGGCTGTCCGCCCGAATGGGCCATCATGAACTTGCACTCGGGAACGCGCGTCATCAGGTACTCGCATTCGGCCGGGGTGGTGTGGGCCAGTACGGGCATGTCGAATTCGACGCACTTCTCCAGGATCGGTATCGTCCACGGCTCCGCAATGCTCGCCTCGGGCGTGGAGTATATTTTGAGCCCCCGCATGCCGTAGACCTCATGGCATCGCGTCAGGTTCTCCAGAGCCTCCGAGCCGAAGCGCGTGGAATGCAGGGTCGCATACCCGATGATGCGGTCCGGATAGCGCTGCATCTCCTCGTACAGCAGCCGGTTCCCTTCGTGCATGTCGTAAAACAGCGCGGTTAAATCCGTGCAGCAAATCTTGTCAATGCCCAACTCGTCCGCGACGCGAACCAGAAATTCGCCATCGACGCTGATCTGCAGGCGGGCCGATTTTCCAATATGAACGTGCGCGTCAATAATCATAGCTGTTCAAGCAACTGAGTCCCGGGCGCTGAGCTGCTCAGTAGGCTTCTCCTTCGATTCGTTCGGGCTGGGGCGTTCGCTCCAGCCGCTCGTCACTTACCGTAACCTTCGCATTCACCTGACCCTGCAGGCCAGCAAGGTAATGAAGCAGATCCGGGATCCCGCTCTTGCTCCAGCCCGCGGCCACGGCATAATTCACCGTCACCGCCCGGCCACAACTTAACGCCTTATCAAAGATCACATCTTCGTTCTTCCCGTCCGGGGTCGTAATCGGCGAAGAGGCGGAGGCAATCTCCGGATTGAAATAGAGCGCCAGACCGAGGCGGCCGATTTGCGGGTTCTGGTCTCCGCTCAGCATCAGCAGGCCGGGCTCCTTCCTGAACTTTTGAGCGGGCATCTCGCGGATGCCCACTCCCACGCGGTACACGTGTCCTTCGTGCATTTTCGTCGGGATGATCTCGACCCGGCAACGCGCAAACCCCTTCCCCGTATCGATGCTGTACCACCCCCGAAGGTCAACCTCGTCGTCGCCAATTTGCCAGTTATTGAGCGTGGCCTCAATCACCGCTTGAAGCGGCCCGTCGGCCAGCACCCGATAATGAGGAACAACCACCGGCGAGGGCTTGTGCGCGTAGTCAGGAACGTTCATGGGCGGACGATAGATAGTTCCATTGCGCTCCAGAAAAAGGCCGCCCAGCCCCAGCGTGTTGCCGACGTGAAAGATGTCCTTGCCCACGGCAAAGTTGTCATGAGCTGCCAGAAAACCGTTCAGATCATTGTAAAGCCCCGGGTGGCCGGCAACTCGCCCCTCAACGTCCAGGAAAAAGCCACCGTAGGTCCGGTAGCCGATGACTTTCGATCCCAAAGCCGCCGTCTGATGGTTGTACCCATAATTGTGCGAAGCATGGACGCCACGCGGATAGATAATCCTGTTGTGCAGGGTCGTCGAATAATAGATCTCCACCTGCCTGCTTTCATGGGGCTTGAGCGAGAGGGGAAACTCAAACTCATCCTTCATGCTGTCGCCGTCGAGATCATCCGCCTGCGAAGGAATCACTGTTATCGAATACGGACTGCCCGGCGGATTCTTGATAACTGCGATCGCCAGGCTTCCCGGAAATCCCAGCGCCACGTGTTGCAGGCGGGCGACGGGAAGAGTCACCAGAGTCTTCACCGCCGTGCTGCCCGGATTGGTGACCGTCAAATCGAGCCTCTGGGCAAAATTGGGCAGAACCCAGTTGCCCGCCGCCGGCGCAGCATGGCACAGCGTCGCTTCAGCCACCAGCAGAGCCGCCAAAAGAGAGATTTTTCGCAAGATCGATGCCTCCTTCTTCCTTCGCCTTAATGTCTTGACGCCGGCCTTCACCATCAAACCCTACACCCCAGCGGGGCCATACCCTTGAAGCACAGGCTCAGTCCCTCCCCACCGCCTTATCCCTTCTCCGGATCACAATGCCAATGGTCCCCAGAATAGCGCCTGCCACCAGGTCGATTGAACGTGCCACCGCCAGATCCGACCACAATCCGGCGACGATCAACAGGACCGCAACCCCGATCGTGGCCCAGGCGATGGCCG
>JAKASH010000022.1 GCA_021828225.1 Acidobacteriota bacterium
ATTTGAAGCTGGACGTACACCTGATGATTGAGCGCCCTGAGCGCTATATCGAGGATTTTGTCGGCGCCGGCGCTGACTACCTCGCATTCCACCTCGAAGCAACGCAGGATGTCTATCTTGGCGCCAACTTAGCGCGAAATCTGGGAGTGAAGGTGGGACTGGCGCTGAATCTCACGACGCCGGTTCAAAGTTGTTTTGAAGCTCTGGAAGAACTCGACTATCTGCTGATCGAGACCGGGACCTCCAGTTCGGGCGTTGAAACCTTTGTGCCGCGCTCTGTCAGGAAAGTTGCAGCCTTTGCAAAGGAACGCAAAGCGCGGGGACTGGATTTTGCCATCGAGGTGGAAGGGGGCATTGGGCCGCGAGAAGCGGAAGAATTGCTGCTTGCAGGAGCAGACATCCTCGTCGTTGGTTCTGCCATCTTTGATAAACAGGATCGGGGCGAGGCGATGTGCGCGATGGCTCGCGCGCTGAGCTCGGACACTTCGGCCTTCGGACAGGGGATGAAGTCGCGTGTTAATTGACCCGTGCAGGGATGGAATTTTTTGTTCGCATCGTAAGTCTAGGCAAGGGCGGTTGGGTAATGAATCGTATTAAAGAAACCATGGCGGACCCTTTAAGGCGAAATGCACCGGATGGTGTCCCAACTTCGGCAGCAGCCCCGCGCGGGTCTTCGGCCCGGTCTCCCTGGTCCTGCCGGGTGGCCGTCCTGGCCCTCCTGGCGGCCGGGGCTATCCTCTTGCCTGGATGCGTCCTTCTTCAACGTGGCAGTGGTTCCAACAACCTGCTTCCTGCCGGCCAGCAGCCGGACAAGATTCTCTATGAAAGGTCGGTGAATGAGATCAAGCATGGCCATTTTGACGTCGGCCGCCTGACGCTTCAAACACTGCTCAATACCTACCCGGATAGTGAGTACCTGGCCAAAGCAAAACTGGCCATCGCCAATTCCTATTTCAAGCAGGGTGGGATGGCGGGCCTCACAGAGGCGGAAGCTGAGTACAAAGATTTCATCACCTTTTTCCCCACCGCTCCTGAAGCTCCGATGGCCCAGTACCGTGTCGCGATGGCACACTTTCGCCTGATGGGAAAGCCGGACCGCGACCTCACCCAGGCCCGGCTGGCTCAGGCCGAGTTTAAGGAATTCCTCCTCAAGTATTCCGACAGCCCCTTAATGCCCCGTGCCGAGGCCCGGCTGCGAGAGGTTCAGGAAGTGCTGGCCGAAGGCGATTACGAAGTTGCCCATTTTTACTATGAGAAACGGGCTAATCCCGCCGCGGAGTCTCGTTTGAAGGAAATTGTTGAGCGCTACCCATCTTTCAGCATGGCGGACAGGGCGTGCTGGGATCTGGCCCAAACCTACCAGCGCATGAATAAGCCTAAAATGGCGGTCCCATATTATGATCGGCTCGTCGCGCTGTATCCTTTGAGTCCCCTAATTCCCAAGGCCAAGGGAGAACTTGCGTCTCTGCATCAGCCGGTTCCACAGCCTACCCTGGCGACGCTGGCACAGGCGCGCGCCGACGCCACGGATAACACACGTATGAGCTTTTTCCAAAAGTTCATGGGAACCTTTTCAAGTTCGCCGAACCTCAGCGCGACCCGCCATGGCCCGGTCATTGTGAGCAATGCGGCCAGTGCAATCGAGATGGCAAAGAATTCTCAATCCGGTGCGGGGTCGGGAAATACGATCGCTGTCCAGCCCGTGGGCGAGTCGGCCTTGAAGAGTGGCAAGGCTGTTGATCCGGGCAAACCGAAAGCCGACTCCACCAGCGCCAAGAAACAGGGCGGCTCCCCCCAGAAGACGCAGAACCTCGAGAGTGGTTCCAAGAGCGATACGAAAATCGCAGCAGCCCCGGACAAGAAAAAAGGGTTGCTCCACGTCTTCAAATCCCTCTACCCTTTCTAGCCTCCTTTAAGATCCCCTTTTTCCAGCCGGGCGCGATTCGATCCTGACGGTTCCGTTGTCACGACAAGACCGGCCCCCTGGATGGAGCAGATCTCCAGGACGAAAACCCGGCGTGTAGAAAGTGCTTGACAAAAGTACGCTATCATGCTAGTCTAATCCCGTTAGGAGATCCCCCGGCTCTTCCGTCGGTGGGTAGCCGCGACACTGGTTTTTGTGTCGCGGGTTTTCCCGTGCGTGGCAAGCGAAAGTCGCAACGTTGCACGACGCATGTTGCGGAACAGAGGCGGGCAACGCGAGCCCGTGAAGGGGGCCGCAAGGAATGACGATGCCATGGATAGGCTACAATATAGCGGGAAAGTCCTCGGGAAATGACGTTGCAAGGCCGTTTTGCACGGCCAAAACAGAAAAAAGAATTCTTTTTTTAAAAAACGAACCGGGGAATTCGTTGAAAACAAAGGAAAATACCCAAAAAACGAACCGGAAACGAACCGGAAACGAAGCTACCGAACTTGTTGAAACAAAAGGATCGGCCAAAAAAACGAACCGGAAACGAACCGGAAAACGAAGCGGGCCAAGTTGTTGAAAAAACAAGATCGAAAAAATCAAACCGGAAGTCTGGCGCGCGCTGCCTGGCCTCCGAAAACGGATCGTCTGCGCTCCTTTCCATCGCTTTCGGCTAGCCTGTGATGGCCTGAGAGTAGGCTATCAACCTCGTGTTCTCCCGAGCCCAACCCGCCGTAGGAGGCTTGCGATTACGGGTTGCCGCCGTCACCTTTCCGCCTCCTTGATGCCCCTCAGATTCGCTGCCGGGCCGCTTTGGCGGGCATCTGTCCCGGCTTGGCGCCGAAACGGCGGCGCACCGTTCCTGGTTCGGAGCTCTCCAACGCGCGGGGAACGGCCCACGTTGACCGGGTTCTATGCGAACGATATAGTAAACTAATTTTGAAGCTTTACCAGGCGGCTCGTTGGTGGTGCGCCACTTGCGCCCGGGGCTTTCCGTGTCTGGGTTCGAGACCGTGTTGAAATCAGGATAGGAGTGAGCGTGGAAACAGAGATCCCCAAGGTATATTCTCCGGAATCAATTGAACCGCACTGGGCCCGCATCTGGGTTGAGCAAAAGCTCTACCGGCCGGTGGAAGATCCCGCCCGTCCGCGGTTCAGCCTGGTGATCCCGCCGCCGAACGTGACCGGCTCGCTCCACATCGGCCACATGCTCGAGCACACGGAGATTGACATCCTGATGCGATGGCATCGCATGCGCGGAGAGGATGTGCTGTGGCTTCCGGGAACGGACCATGCCTCCATCGCCACTCAAATGATTGTCGAACAGGAGCTGGGCCGCGAGGCGATGCCGGAGATGGAGGGCCGGTCCTCTGCGACGGCGGCCTGGAGGCGCGAGGGGCAGCGGCGGCGGCTCGAAATGGGGCCGGACAAATTCCTCGAACGCTGCTGGCAATGGAAGGAGCAGAGCGGCGGCCGGATTCGCAAGCAGATGGAGCGCCTCGGCGCCTCCGTCGACTGGACTCGCGAGCGCTTTACCATGGACGCCGACTATTCTCGCGCTGTGCTCGAAGTCTTTGCCCGCCTTTACAAGGAAGGGCTGATCTATCGTGGCACCTACATCGTGAACTGGTGCCCGCGTTGCGGCACTGCCGTGAGTGACCTGGAAGTGGTGCACGAGGAGCGCCCCGGCAAGCTCTGGTACATTCGCTATCCGTTTGAAGACGGCAGCGGCTCCGTCACCGTCGCCACAACGCGGCCGGAAACCATGCTGGGCGACACGGCGGTGGCCGTGAATCCCGCGGACGACCGGTACCGGCGCTCACTGGGGCGCAGGCTGGTTCTGCCTCTGCTCAAACGCGTGATCCCGATTGTCGCCGACGACTTTGTCGATCCCAGTTTCGGAACCGGCGCCGTGAAGGTGACGCCCGCCCACGATCCCAATGACTTTGGCATTGCCGCTCGTCACAATCTGCCGCAGCTCAAGATCCTGGATGAGCAGGCGCGCATGACGGAAGCCTCGGGCCCGTACAAGGGCCTGGATCGCTACAAGGCGCGTGAGCGAGTGCTGGACGATCTTCGAGCGTCCGGCCTGCTGGAAAAGGAAGAAGATTATGCCCTGAGCGTGGGCGTGTGCAGCCGCTGCAAGACCGTCGTCGAGCCGATCCTGTCGAAGCAGTGGTTCATGAAGATGCAGCCGCTGGCTGAGCCTGCCATCCGCGCGGTCGAGGATGGCCGCATCAGGATTGTTCCGGAGAACTATCGCAAGATCTATCTCGACTGGATGTACAACATTCACGACTGGTGCATTTCCCGCCAGCTCTGGTGGGGCCACCGCATCCCTGTCTGGACCTGCGAGCAGTGCGGCGAGGTGATGGTTTCGGCGGAATCTCCCGGAGCTTGCTCGAAGTGTTCGGGCAGGGAACTCCGGCCTGAAACCGACGTTCTCGACACGTGGTTCAGCTCGGCGTTGTGGCCTTTCGCTACCCTCGGCTGGCCGGAAGAGACGGAAGACCTGCGGCGCTATTACCCCACCGACCTGATGATCATGGGCTTTGACATCCTGTTCTTCTGGGGCGCGCGCATGATCATGATGGGCCTGAAATTCATGAACGAGGTGCCCTTCCGCGAGCTTTACATCCATGCGTTGGTCCGCGACGCCGAGCGGCAGAAGATGTCGAAGACGAAAGGCAACGTCATCGATCCGCTCGAGGTCACTGAGAAGTACGGAACGGACGCCGTGCGCTTTGCGCTGGCCATCAGCGCGGCGCCGGGCACCGACATCGCCTTCAGTTACGACAAGATCGAATCGTATCGCGCCTTTGCCAACAAGATCTGGAACGCCGGGCGCTTTATTCTGATGAACCTTGAAAAGCTCGGCCCGGAGGCGCGCAGCCGGGTAGCCGCCGCGACCGGATCTGCTCCTAAAGATGGCTTCGAGCCATTGCTGGCCGACCCGGCTCTCGAACTTGCGGATCGCTGGATCTTTTCCCGCCTTGCGGAGATCACCAGGGAAATCGAAGAGGCTCTCGCGGATTACCGTTTTCACGAAGCTTCGTACAAGATTTACCACTTCTTCTGGCACGAGTTCTGTGACTGGTACCTTGAATGGGTTAAGCCGGAAATCACAAGGCCGCTGGGCCCGGAAGACTCGTGCAACGCCTGGGCAAATCTGCTCCGGGTTTTTGAATCGGCATTGCATCTTCTTCATCCCTTCATGCCGTTCATCACCGAAGAGCTCTGGCATCGCCTGCCCAATCGCGAATCCGAGGTATCGATCTCGCGCACGCCTTTCGCGCTGGTGAGTGCGCGAGTGGCGAATTCAGAAGCCGAAAAGGACTTCGAGAATATTCGTAGCCTCGTCGTTGCAGCGCGCAACGCCAAAGCCGAAGCAGGTCTGCAGAAGGAAAAGGTAGCTGCGCGGGCGGCGACGGAGGACTCGGCACTGCTCAATCTTTTCAACATCCACCAGGAGACGATCCTGAGGCTTGCCGGGCTCGAATCGCTTAAACTGCTTTCCGGCCGGCTCGAAACAGGGACCCACGTGACCTCCGCGTTTGAGCTGGAGCTCCTTTACGAAAAGCCGGTTGATCAGGATGCCGAGCGTTCGCGGCTGGCCAAGGAAAGAGCCAAGCTGGAAGAGGCGCTGCAGCGGGTCAGGAAGCAGTTGGAGAACCGAAACTTTCTCGATCGCGCTCCCGAAGACGTTGTCCGCTCCACCGAGAATCGTCGCGCCGAACTTGAAACCCAGTTCCAGAAAGTTGTTGAGTCGCTTGAAAGGTTAGGATGAGAACGTGCCGATTGTGAACAGAGGCGGACCTGTTCCGCTGGACTACGTAGTTCCTGGCCTTCCTGTCCAGGACGTGCGCAGAATTATCGGGAAGGCCCTTGCTGAAGACCTCGGTAGCGGCGACATAACCACCAGGCTGACCGTTCCTGAAGGCAGGAAGGCCCGGGGAACATTCTTTGCAAAGCAGCCTCTTGTGGTGGCCGGACTTCCCGTCGCGATGGAAGTTTTTCAAGCGTTCGAACCGGATTACAGATGGGAGGCCATCGTATCGGACGGTGCAGCCGTCCCCGCCGGCCAGCCGCTGGCGCGAGTCGAGGGAAAGGCTGCCACGCTTCTTTCCGGTGAGCGTGTCGCCTTGAATTTCCTTCAACGGCTGAGCGGCATCGCGACCCTCACGCGGGAGTTCAAAAATCAGCTTGAGGGACTGAAGGCGGAATTGCTGGACACCAGGAAAACCACTCCCGGTCTGCGGATTCTTGAAAAGTACGCCGTCCGTATGGGTGGCGGATCGAATCACCGGATGGGGCTCGACGATGGGATTCTGATAAAGAACAACCATATTGCGATGGGTGGGGGCATTCGGGTTGCTGTCGAAAGAGCGCGGCAGCAGCGGCCGTCCGGGATGTCGGTTGAAGTGGAAGTCCGGACCCGTGATGAACTTGGTGAAGCGATTGCGGCCTGCGCGGATGTCGCTCTGCTGGACAACATGACGCCGGCCCAAGTTGCCGAGTGCGTCCGGTTTGCCCAAGGCAGGGTACTGCTGGAAGTATCAGGTGGAGTGAATATTGAAAATATCCGTGCTTACGCAGAGACGGGTGTCAACAGGATTTCCGTCGGTGCGTTGACTCACTCGGCGCCTGCGGCCGACATCAATTTTCTGATTGAGCCTTTATAAGAGGGATTTGGCGCTCCTTCGCGCCTCAGCGTCTTTGCGTGAGACAAAAGCCTCTCGCCAAGGCGCAGAGGCGCATAGCAATGCAAAGTACGCATGACGACCGGAATCACAGATCACAAGATTGATCGCCTGGTCCACCTGCTGGTCAAGAATGCTACTGTGGTGGTGCCCGGGCCGAAAATTGCCTCTGAGATTGGAGTCTCACGATCCACCGTTTGGGAGTGGATCGAAAAGCTGCGGACGCTGGGCGTGGCGATCAAAGGGCATCCAAGGTACGGCTATCAGCTTGAGAAGCTGCCGGACATCCTGGTTCCCAGCCTGATCCGGTCCGAGCTTTTGCACGGCGAAATCGGCCACAAGGTTATTCATTACTTTCGCACCGAATCGACCAATGGCGCAGCGCTGCAGCTTGACGCGCAGGAGGGGCCGCACGGCACCGTGGTCATCGCGGAAGAGCAAACGGCAGGCCGCGGGCGGCTGGGGCGGCAATGGTATTCTGAGAAGTCGAGTGGCATCTACTGCTCGATTATTTTGCGGCCGCCGCTATCACCGGTGGCTGCGCCCATTTTGACTCTGCTGGCGGGAGTTGCGGCTCACCACGCCGTTCGCTCGATCACGGGCCTCAACGTGGACATCCGCTGGCCCAATGACCTGCTGGTGAATGGCAAGAAGGTCTGCGGAATTTTGACCGAAATGAAGGCTGAACTTGACCGCCTCCACATGGTGGTGCTGGGCATCGGCATCAATGTGAATCACAGCGCAATGCCCGAGGAGCTTCGCGAGATTGCAACGTCGCTTGCCATGGAGGGAGGCAGGCGTTATTCGCGGCTGCAGATTCTCACTGAATTGCTTCGTGAAGTAGAACGTTACTATCATAGGCTTCTCAAGGAAGGGAACTCGGCAATCGTCCGCGAGTGGTCGGCGGCATCGAGCTACGCTGAGGGAAAGCGGGTCCGGGTAAAGACAAGCGGAGGTGAGCTTCCGGGGACGACCGCGGGGCTGGACCCGAGTGGCGCCCTGAAGATCCTTCGAGACGATGGCAAGCAAGAGTTGCTGGTTGCAGGAGAAATTACTGAGCTAAGATAGGTGCGGAGTGTTGCCCTTTCTTCGGCAAACGTCTGAGGGTGCAGGCACATTATGCTTCTCGTGATTGATGTCGGCAACACCAACACAAGTCTGGGAGTCTTCAAGGAGCGCGAGTTGTTCGCCCAGTGGCGCCTGTCCACCAATCGTGACCAGACCGCCGACGAGTATGGCATCCTCAGCCGAAATCTCTTTACACTGGGTGGAATCCGGTCCGATCAGATCAAGGCCATGATGGTTTCCAGCGTTGTGCCCACACTCAATCCCGTGATTGAGGAAATGGCTGAACGCTACTTTCATCTCAAGCCCTATTTTCTCGGTCCCGGGACACGAACCGGGATGGCCATCCACTACGACAATCCGCTGGAAGTGGGTGCAGACCGAATTGCCGACAGCGTCGCGGCGTTCGAGAAGTACGGAGGCCCATGCATCGTCGTGGATTTTGGGACGGCCATCACGTTCGATGCTGTGTCTGAAAAGGGTGAATATCTGGGAGGCGTGATTGCCCCAGGAATTGGCATCTCGGCGGAGGCTCTGTTTGCGCGTGCGGCGCGCCTGCCTCGGGTTGAGATCCGCGATCCCGAGCGCGTGATTGGCACCAACACGGTATCAAGCATGCAGTCGGGACTTTTTTACGGCTCCATCGGGCTGGTGGATGGCGTCCTTGACCGCATGTGCGCCGTAATGGGGGTCAAAACGCGCGTGATCGCCA
This sequence comes from Acidobacteriota bacterium, assembly GCA_021828225.1. The sequence continues at coordinate 8,387 of JAKASH010000022.1, forward strand.
CGGGCGGCCAGGCAGGACTTCTTGCTTCAGCTTTGAAGTACAAGCCTCCGGTGGATGCCTTTCTCACTCTCGAAGGATTGCGGATCATCTACGAACGAAATCTCTCAACCGCTCATCGCAAATAGCTTTGGAAAACTATTTTAACTATTTCACCGAAATTGAAGAGTGTTTCCAGCGGGCACGCGGCGCCCCTGCTCTGCTTTCTACTTTGGACTGGGCCCTCATCGAATCCTGGAAGGAAGCGGGCATTCCACTCGAAGCGGTCCTTACGGGGATTGATCGCACCTTTGAGAAGTTCCACAAGCGGCCAAATCGATTCCGTAAAGTGAACAGCCTCGCCTATTGCTCGCAGGAAGTCCTGCGCGCCGCCGAGGATGCCAGCAGGGTTGAGTTGGGTGCTGCCCGCAAGATCAAGAGTCAGGATGAGCCGCTTTTTGAGAAGAACGAGATCGTTGGCTTTTTCAGCCGCAACGCCGAAATTTTAGAAAATGTTTCGAAGTCGCAGAAGGCTGAAGGACAGACTGTTCTTGCGCAGGATTCCAGCGAGGTCGCAAAATCGCTCGCGGCAATGGCAGCCAGTGACACCGATTGGGACGCGGACCCCGAAGGCCTGGAGCGGCAATTGACGGCCTTGGAAGACAAGCTTACGGCTTCTCTGACCCGCGCCGCGCCCCTCGAAGTTCTGACCACTTTCCGGACTGAGATTGACCGGGCCATGGTTCCTTACCGGAGAAACCTGGCAACCGGAGAGATTGAATCACTGGAAAGACAGTTCATTAAGAAGCGGCTCTTTGAGCATTACAATATTCCTCGATTGAGCTTGTTCTATCTTTAGTATCGTTTTGCGTTGTGCTGGTGCGAACTATGCTAATCAGGTGACCCGTGCCGTTTGAATTTTCTCCGCAAAAACTCGTCTATGGCGGCGAGGCTCTTGGCCACGCTGAAGGCCACACAGTGCTGGTTCCGCGCGCCTTGCCGGGCGAACGGTTGGAAGTCGAGCCGGTACGGGCCGCCAAAGGGGTTGTCCATGCCAGACCTTTACGCGTGCTGGAAGCTGCGCCTGAGCGTGTCAGCCCGCCCTGCCGGTATTTCGGGCGATGTGGCGGGTGCCATTACCAGCACCTTGGTATCAAGCATCAGGTGGCCTGGAAGGTGGAGATCGTTCGCGAGACGCTGCGACGGATTGGAAGGATCACCTGGGACCGCGAAATCACGGTGCACCAGGCAAGCCCATGGAATTATCGCAATCAAGCTCAACTGAAGGTAGCTCAGAACGAGTCGGGCGAAGTCGCTTTGGGTTTCTTCGAAGGCGAATCCCACCAGCTTGTTCCCGTCGACGAATGCCTCATTCTTTCTCCGCGCCTGAACCATGTGCTCGCGCAGCTCCGCCAACCGCAGTGGCTTGACAGGCTCCGCGGCTGCCGGGAAGTTGAGTTGCTTGCTGACGAGCAGGACAATCGGGTCCGGATTACTTTCCACGGAATTTTTGAGGCGGGCGTTGCTGAGCGGCTGGCTGAAGATCTTTTGCGATACATTGATGGTGCTGTGGCAGTGGCGTTTCATCAGGGGCAAGGCACGCGGCTGTATGGTGAGTCTGTCTTCACCTATGGCGTGGGTGAGTTCAACTACCAGGTCAGCGCAGGGTCCTTTTTCCAGTCGTCTCGCCACCTGCTGCCGGAATTCGTATCTACGGTGACGGAAACAGCGCCCGGCGAATTGGCGCTCGACCTTTTCGCGGGTGTGGGGCTGTTCACTCTTCCGCTTGCTCAGCGCTTCAAGCAGGTGATCGGTGTGGAATCCCATCCTGCCGCCGCGCGTGATCTCAAAGCAAATGCTGCGAGCTATGGCTTGGGGCATGTCCGTCCAATGGGACAATCGGCCTTCGACTTTCTCCGCCGTTTTGCCCAGGCCGAGCCCAACCTTGTTGTTCTTGATCCTCCCCGTTGCGGGGTCGGCAAATTAACTTTGAAATATCTGGTTGATTTACAGCCGCGAAGTGTTCATTATGTTGCATGTCACCCGCCAACCTGGGCGCGTGACCTGGCCTACCTGCTAAGCCGGGATTATCGTCTGGAAGGAGTTGAGATGTTCGACTGCTTCCCGCAGACATACCATATCGAATGCCTGGCGCGTCTTGCTCGTCAGGACTAAACTGCCTGATGAAGAGTCCTTTGCTGCTTCTGGCGACATGCTTTGCGCTGGGAATTCTGATAGCGCATGTCCTGTCCCTCGGATTTCTGGATATTCCGGTACTGCTTGCCGTCGCTGCCGGTTGCCTGCTGTGCGGCCTCGTCGTCTTGCGTTGCGGCCGGACTCGAATCTCGGGCTGCTTAGCTCTCGCCGGCTTTATCCTTGCAGGCATGGCAGCCGCCGTCAGTTTTCAAAACCGCTTTCTGCCCAATGACCTTCACAATCTTGCAGACTGGGGCGTGAACCTGCGGACGGATCTAGAGACCGAAGGGGTCATTGTCACTAACCCGATTCGTGGGCATGACAGTTTCAGGTTTGACCTGGAGTGCCGCAGGATTGAGCGCGCAGGGCAGTGGCGTAAAGTGCAGGGAAAAGTTCAGATCCGGCTGTTCACTCCTGCCAATGCGCAAAGTTGGGCGGCTGCTGATGCTTTGAATCTCCGCTATGGCGATCTTATTCGCACGCCGGTTCGTTTTGAAAAGCCGAAGGTTTATCGAAACCCCGGGAGCTTCGATTTTCGCTGGTGGCTGGAAGCCGTCAAAGATATTTCCTGGGAAGGGGACATCAAGAGTCCGTTAGTGGTCCAAAAGATTTCGGAATCCCAGGCGTCCCCCTTTTCGATGTTCGTGGCAAGCGCCAGAAACCGCCTGCTGCGCGGCATTGACCGGCTATATCCCTCGTGGTCGTCTAAAGGACGTGTTGGCGCTGTGCTGAAGGCCGTCCTATTGGGTGACAGGTCTTCTCTCGACTCCGATACAGTCGAGAATTTCCGGCAGTCGGGTTTGTATCATCTCCTGGTGATTTCAGGACTTCATGTGGGGCTGCTTGCTGCTGTGCTTCTCTTTTTTCTGCATTTCCTCCGAGTGGGTGAGTCCTGGAGGGCAGCGTTGCTCCTATTGTTTCTGGGAAGCTATGCGTTATTGGTCGAGCAACGGGCTCCCACGCTTCGCGCTTCACTCATGATCGCAGCCTATCTGTTGGCCCGATATCTCTACCGTGACCGGTCTGCGTTAAACGCCGTCGGACTTGCGGCGCTGGTGTTACTCTTTTACAGGCCCGCCTGGCTTTTCGAGGCGGGGTTTGATCTCTCCTTTTCAGCCGCGCTGCTGATCGCCGGGCTCGCAATTCCCATTCTTCAGCGCACCACCGTTCCTTTCTGGAGAGCTCTTGCTGGTTTGGGCAACGTAGAACGTGACATAAGTCTTCCACCTCGCCTGGCGCAGTTGCGATTGGATCTCCGCGCTGTTATCTCCTGGTTCAAAGCAAGGTTTTCATTCCTGGGCCGGCACCCCAACTTGTCCGAGCAGGTGGTTACAATGCCAGCCCGAATTGTTTTATGGACGGTCGATTTGCTTCTGTTTTCAGCCATCCTGCAGGTGGGGCTATTCATGCCCATGGCGGAGACTTTTCATCGAGTCACGATCGTCGGAATTGGCCTGAACGCGATTGCCTTGCCTCTCATGACCCTGCTCATCGCCCTGGCCGTTCCCACGGTGATTCTTGCGGCTACCGTGCCGTTTCTTGCTGCCCTGCCAGCCAAATTGTTGTTTTGGGTAACGAGCGCGCTGCTGGCTGTGACTGAGTTTCGCGGTGAACCTTTTTGGATGTCGTATCGAATCCCGGGTCCGCCTGCCTGGGTTGCAGTGGGCTTTGCCCTGGCATTGCTTGCCATTGCATTTTCCCTGCGCTACAGTAGGCGTCTTTTCTGGGGGGCTGTAGCCACATTCACTCTTTTTGCCGCCCTGGTGATTTCCTACCCGTTTTCCCCAAGCATCCCGAAGGGCATGCTAGAGGTCACTGCGCTTGACTGCGGCCGGGGTGAAGCGATCTTCAGCGTGTTGCCGGACGGCACGACTTTGCTCGTGGATGCGGGAGGGCGAGAACATTTTGGGCCGGACATTGGGCGATGGAATCCAGGCGAAGAAATTGTTTCGCCCTATCTTTGGTCACGTGGCGTCAAGAAGATTGACATTGCGGTTTTGGGTGACGGAAGTGATGAGAACATAGCGGCGATGAAGGCTATCCTCGACAACTTCCAGGTCCGCGAGCTTTGGCGCAGCTCCGCGGTGTCGAATCCGGACTCTATCTCGCTGATTGAGTCGGCGCGCGAACGTGGCGTTAAAATTCGCGAAGTCATTGCCGGTGATCAGGAGGATCGGAGCGGTGCCGGCATTCAGGTGCTCTGGCCGCCCTTTGTTCTCCCCCGTGTGCGCCTGCCCCTTAGCGACAGATCGCCGGTTCTGCGTATTGTCGACAAGGGCGGGAATATCCTGTTGCGAGGCAATACCGACGATCGGATCGAGCGTATTCTTGCAAAGTCGGAGGTAAGTCTTGACAGTACAGTACTGGAATCCGATCGTCCGGTGTCAGAAATGGTTTCTCAGAGGGAATTCCTGGCGCGGGTGAATCCGAGGATTGTATTGGATTCTGGCAAGAACAGCAACGGACGGGATCGTTCAGACTCTTTGCATCCCATGGGTCGCAGTTCCCTGGATGTGCCTATGTTCCAGACTGGCGACGACGGAGCAGTGACAATTGATCTGAAAGAGTCATCGCTTACCGTACGCTGTTATGGAACATCGAAGGTGTTCAACTGGCGCCGTCCTTTGTAACCGCGGATTGGGTGATCCAGGTTACACTTCTTTGCTACTGCGTTGAATAGCCCAGTGAATTCTTAACATGGATCATCCTTATACTGCATCTGAATCCGGCGCTGCAGTCTGGGCCGAGTTTGCCGAACCGGCAGCTTTTTTGGCCTATAATATCTTAAGTGGGCAGTTCCGGCTGCTTATCTGTTCTTGAATTTTGGACTTGGGGCAAGACGAACGTGGCAACCGAAGCGGAAATCTGGGAAGAAGCAAGGAAGGTCCGAAGGCTTCAATTTGTCGTGGACCTGGTGACGACCACTCTTCGACAGACCGATATGCCTATCGAAGAGGCGTCTGAGATGGTTGCGGCGACCCGCCGATTTGCCCTGAAGCTTTTCCCTGACAAGGCGCACACCTTTGACCTGATATACCGGCCCAGGCTCCAGCGAATCCTCTCCGAGAAATATAAGATCATTTGAGAGCCGGTTCGCTCGGCTTTTTTCCGGTTTTCTTGGTTGTCGTGCTGACAACGGAATATCCGGGCGGAGTTGGAGTTACGGAGGTCAGCGTGCCGGTGATGGCGCCCAGCTTGAGCATGGCTTTGATTTTCAAGGGGTAGTGGTACTTGTCGTCGCTGAACCAGATCACCAGTTTCCCCTTCTTTTTCTCATACAGGTTGCCGAAAACGGTGGGCTCCACGCGCAGAGCTTCGTGGGTACCCAGGGGCGTCTGAATTTTCTTTCGGGTCGTTACCGGGGCAACGACCGTTGCTGTTTTTGAGCCATCGTTTACAGCCAGTTTAATCTTTTGTCCCACGTGCAGGGGCTGGCTTCGCACAAAGTAGAAGGCTGACACCACATCCTCGACACAAGGCGGAATTGCGTGTTCAGCGTGTTTTGGAGGTCCATAGGCAGAATTCAGGTTGCGCTCATGTAGAATGGCGACTCCGCGGTCGCTGTCGAATATGATCTTCGTAATCAAGTGGCGGCGGCCTTCGTTAATCTGTTTGGAGATTTGCATGGAGCAGAGCGTGTCAGGATTAAAAACCGACCGAAACTCGTCTTGAACCTTGTAGAGAAGGGACACAAACCCCTGGGAACTGGCTGTGGTCGTTACGACAAAGGCATCGTTGGAATCTTTCTTGTCTCTGGTGAGAGTCGCTGTGACCTTTCCTGCGGGGAAAACAGACCAGTTCACGTTATAGGTA
>JAKASH010000023.1 GCA_021828225.1 Acidobacteriota bacterium
CAGGTCTGGGCGGAGCCTCGCGCCACGCGATGACCGTCGGCTTCGTCGCTCTGCTAATTTTCTCAGTTGGTCCGCGGCTGCTGCCGTCCTTTCTGAATGGTCGCGAACTGGCGAGTCCCCGAGTGATGGCTTGGAGCCTCTGGCTACTAACTCTTGGCTGCGCCTTGCGCGTTTCCACGGAATCGGTGGCTTATTCCGCCGCAGGCGGCTTGGCCTGGAAGCTGCTGCCGGTCTCTGCGTTCATCGAACTGAGCGCTGTGCTGTTGTTTGCATCTAACCTGGCGCTGACACTCCTCCAACCGATGCCCGCCTGGTTCGTTGAAAGCAGCGTGCAGGCCGGCTTGCCGCTCTATTTCTACGTCACCAGTTTCCCGAAGACGCGGCCCTTGCTGATTCGCGCAGGCTTGAAAACGCTTGCCGACGTCCGTCGGGTGCCGCATTCACTTACGCTCGAGGAGGCGGCGAGAGCGGATGGCGTGGACGTGGGCGTGTTGCTTGAGACTCTGCGCCACTTCTTCTCCAGCCGCAAGCCGCGGAGACTTGACCGACCGCCGCTCGAAGACGGGGCCGTTTCGGAGTAACGTGTATGAATCGTGCAGCGTCGCGACCGAGGGCCGCGAACGGTGCTTCACCGCTACACGGTGGTGCAGCAATACCTCCGCAACGGGTTCAAGTTGTTGCCTTGTAGAACGGTGCGTTGGCAGACAGCCGAATGGCGGAAGTGGCGAGAATCCGCGGCTTCGTCCTGGCGGGCGGCAAGAGCAGCCGCATGGGCCGAAACAAGGCGCTGATGCGTCTCGGGCAGAAAACTCTTGTCTTGCGGGCGCTGGAGACCCTTGAGCCATTCGTATGCGAGGTCAATTTACTCGCTCCGCCAAGCCAATACGGCAGACTCGGAGTGCCTGTGATTGCTGATAGGTGGCCGAATCAAGGCCCGCTCGCGGCTGTTTGCACAGCTTTGCTTCATTCCGATGCCGACTGGAATATCTTTCTGGCCTGCGATCTGCCCTTCGTCAGCAGGCGTTTCATGGAGCTCTTGGCAGGGAGGATCCACAGGACGTCCTCCGATGCAGTGGTGCCCCGTGCTGAAGACGCGTGGCAGCCGCTTTCGGCCGCTTACCACGCCCGGTGCCGGAGGCAATTTGTGCGAGCTTTTGAAGAAGGCGAGCGAAGCATCACCCGGCTGCTCGACAAAGTCACCGTGAATACGATTACACAGAACGATATGCTGGCTGCCGGCCTTAGCCAAACAGAACTGACCAATGTGAACACCCCCGAGGACTGGGAACGCATCCGGAGATATTCAGGGCAACAAGACAAATCATGCTGACGCTGTCTGAATACCTTGCCAAGGGCTCGGCGAAAGGCCCGCCGAGACCGGGCTTTATTCTCGGAATTCGCATGTGCATTCTCGCGATGGGGCTTCTTGAGATTGATGATCCGCTGCAGTATCACCGGAAGCTGATTGTGGTTGTGGAGACGGATCGGTGCTTGCCCGATGTCGTTGAATTAGTTCTCGGCTGCCGTTTGGGAAACCGAACGTTGAAGTTCAAAGACTGGGGCAAGATGGCAGCAAGCTTCCTGGATCTCACGCGTGGGCGTGCTTTCCGCGTGGCAGCACGCGAACTTCTCGAGGCGGAAGTCTTGCGAGATTTCGAAGGGCTGCCGCGAGATGAGGCTTTGACAAAGGCCTATACCGCATTCGCGGACTCGAGGCTCCTGGCCTGGCAACCCATCCACATGAGGTTCCCGGCCGAGGACATTCCAGGCTTTCATGCGCAGAGAACCCTCTGCGAGCGATGCGGAGAGGGGATCGGATTCCGGCGTGAAGTTCGGGTCGATGGCCGAACGCTTTGCCGGGCATGTGTGGGTGAAGCCTATTGGTTGCCGGATGGCCTTGTTAAGGAAGGGCAATCTGAGTGAGTGTCAATGCGTCAATAACGCGAATTTCCGCCCTGACTCGTGGGACGCGGAATCTCCAACCTGCCTATTTCGCTTTGGTAATGGCTACCGGAATCGTGGCCATCGCTGCGCATTTGGAGGGAATGCACGACCTCGCGAAAGGCCTCACTTGGTTTAACGGCGCCGCGTTTCTCATCCTCTGGGCACTCACACTTGCTCGTCTGAGCGTGTTTCCACAGCTTTTCTGGCAGGACTTGATCGATCACACCCGGGGAGTAGGCTTTTTCACCATCGTAGCGGGAACGGGCGTGCTTGGCGACGAACTGATTGTTGTTTACGGACGATACGACATCGCATTTGCCTTGTGGTTCCTGGCGGGTGCTCTCTGGATCTTGCTGATGTACGCGATCTTCACAGCCTTTACCGTGAAAGAGCAGAAACCCTCGCTGGCGGATGGAATTAACGGTGGCTGGCTTATCGCCGTCGTGGCCACGCAGGCAGTTTCCGGTTTGGCCACGATGCTTGCGCCTCGATTTGGACCCTACGAGGTCGAGGTTCTCTTCCTCGCGCTTTCCTTTTGGCTTTGCGGCGGAATGCTCTACATCTGGATGATCTCACTGATTTTCTATCGGTACACTTTTTTTCGATTCTCGCCGTCGGACCTGATGCCTCCATACTGGATCAATATGGGTGCGGTCGCCATTTCCACGCTCGCCGGCGCCCTTCTGGCGAAGAGCGCTTACCGAGCGCATTTCTTGGAGGCACTGCTTCCATTCCTGGTCGGGCTCTCCGTTTTCTTCTGGGCCACGGCCACTTGGTGGATTCCGATTCTCATCACGCTGGGATTCTGGAGGCACGTGTACAAACGATACAAGCTCGCCTACGATCCCTTGTATTGGGGTGCCGTCTTCCCGCTGGGGATGTATACAGCCTGCACATACCGGCTTTCGGAAGTGACCGGTCTGACATTTCTATTGTGGATACCACACTACTTTATTTACATCGCGCTGTCCGCATGGCTGGTCACATTTCTTGGGCTCGTCCATACTCTGGCCCGCGTCGCTGTTGGAGCGCGCGCGGGCCCATCGAGCGGATAGCACGCGGAAAGGGGTGGAGGCGACTTTCAGACGTTCCGGGAGCGACTGTTGGCTGCTGCTGGCGACCAAGTACAAGTGTAACTTCGTCCGGTACATGTGTCATAACGAAGTATATAGGCGATGTCGATATAATCGAGCGTTCAGCAGCCCCATTGCTGATGCCGCCTTAGCTTCGTAGAGATATTTTTCCGATGGAGTCAAGCTACACAAACGTTTCGAGTCCAACGAACCGAAGGAACGGTGGACCCTCTTTATCCGAATGGGAAGTGAGGCCGCTAAGCGAGCTGATCCGGCACATTGTGGAGCGTCACCACACCTGGCTGCGAGGCGAACTTCCCGCCATCGCGCAGTTGATCCGTCACACGATCGAGAAGGCAGGGCATGCGCGGGCCAGGCCATTCGGTGAGATTGAAAGACTTTTTCGGAAATTTCAGCGAGAAACGGAAAACCACTTGAAGAAAGAGGAATCTGTCCTCTTTCCTCTCATCGAGAAGCTTGAATCGCGTGTGGCCTCAGGCGTGGGGCCTGAGTCGCAATCGTTCGGACCTCTCCGGAATCCGGTGCAATTCATGACGGAAGACCATGAACTGGCCGAACGCCTGCTGGCCAAAATGAAGGAGATGGTTGTCGAGGATGCGGCTGCGCCAGATCTTGCTGCCGAGCGAAGCGCTTTGCTTGAGCGGCTGAAAACCGTCGAGGCAGATCTCGAGATCCACGTTAAGTTGGAAGATCAGATTCTCTTTCCTCGGGCGATTCGCCTGGAGGAAGGCGAAAAGCGGCCTGGGCTGTGACCGATGTCACCGACAGGGAGCCCGCAGCCAGCGAAATTCAAACAACCGATGACGAACCGAGCCACAGAACTGTGCAGAAGGCGATTCAGTGTTGTGGTCATCGTTGTTTGCGCCTCAACCCTTTGGGCAGTGCCATCTTTGGTCAGCGCGTCAGGTTTCCAGGGGGCATCCGCCGGCGATGCCGCGAATGGAAAGGCGCTTTTCCTTGGAAGGAAACCTTTTCAGAACAACGGACTGGCATGCAGCACTTGCCACGGAATCGCCAATCTCTCGGTTTCTCACGGCCCGACGCCGGGCGCCGATCTGACGCATGAATATTCCAAGCTCGGCCAGGAATCGCTCGAGGGCCTGCTCACCCAGCCGCCGTTCCCGCCCATGGATGAGCTGTACAAGAAAAGTCCCCTGACGCCTGAGGAACGGCTCGACTTGATCGCTTTTCTCAAACGAGAAGACGAGGCAAAACCGGCTGTGACGGCTGCCGCAACCGCCCCGCCCAACCCCGAAGAAATCACCGCGGGCGAAGCGCTTTTCAGTGGGCGCACTCCTATGCGCAATGGAGGGCCAGCCTGCGTCACCTGCCACACAGCCGCCGGAATCGGTTTCCCCTATGGCGGAACGATGGGGCCGGACCTGACAAAGGAATATTCCAAGCTCGGCCCGCAAGGCGTGGCGATCGCACTCAAGACGCTCTATTTCCCAGCGATGAATCCGCTGTTTGAGCACCGGCCGCTCACCGGAAGAGAGCAAAAACAACTCGCCGCGTTCTTCCAGAGTATAGACCAGCGGCCGCCTCCACCCTCGCCAACATTGACGTTGCTCGTGGTGTCGCTCGTCGTGCTGGTCGGGCTCTTTCTATGGACATGGCTGGCCCTGGGGCGTCGCCGCGTCCGTTCGGTTCGGCAGGCGCTGCTCGAGCGCGCCGGAATGAGCAAAGGAAGACTCTAATGAGTTGGATACGCGATCTAATCGATCCCGGCTCCCGATCTTGGGAAGATTTCTACCGCAACCGCTGGCAGCACGACCGCGTGGTGCGCAGCACGCACGGCGTGAACTGTACCGGCGGCTGCTCGTGGATGATTCACGTCAAGAACGGCATCGTCACCTGGGAGATGCAAGCGATCGATTATCCCAAGCTTGAGCCCAGCCTGCCTCTCTACGAGCCACGCGGCTGCCAGCGCGGGATCACGTTCTCCTGGTACATCTACAGCCCACTTCGGATCAAATATCCCTATGTCCGCGGCGTGCTCGTCGACTTGTGGCGCGAGGCTCGGCAGCGGCACTCGGATCCGGTCGAGGCCTGGGCCTCGCTTGTCGAAAACGAAGAGGCGCGCCGAAAGTGGCAAACGGCTCGCGGAAAGGGCGGTTTCCGCCGTACGAACTGGGATGAGGCGTCGGAGATTCTCGCCGCTTCGATGCTGCACACCGCAAAGAAATACGGTCCCGACAGGGTCGTCGGCTTTTCGCCGATTCCGGCGATGTCGATGCTGAGCTACGCCGCAGGCTCGCGCTTCCTGCAACTATTCGGTGCCCCGCTGCTTAGCTTTTACGATCTCTATGCCGATTTTCCACCCGCCTCGCCCGAGACGTGGGGCGAAAAGACCGATGTTGCCGAAAGCGCAGATTGGTACAACAGCAAGTTCATTGTCACCGCCGGGTCCAATTTGAGCATGACACGAACCCCCGACGTCCACTTCGTCGCCGAGGCTCGTAACAACGGCTCGAAGCTCGTGGTGCTCTCGCCAGATTTCAGCCAAGTGGCTCGCTACGCCGACTGGTGGATTCCGGTGCATTCGGGCATGGACGGGGCGTTCTGGATGGCGGTGAACCACGTCATCCTCAAGGAATTTCACGCTGAGCGCACTGTTGATTATTTCTCGAGCTATCTTCGCCGCTTCTCCGACTGCCCGTTTCTTGTCCACATTGAAAAACAGGGCGAACGTTACGTCGCCGGGCAGTTCCTGCGCGCCGGGCGCCTCGATCGCTACAAGAGCGTCGAGCATTCCGACTGGAAACTCGCCGTCTGGGACCAGAAGACGAATCAGGCAAAGATGCCGCGCGGTTCGATCGGCTTCCGCTGGCAGAAGGAGAAGGGAAAGTGGAATCTCGACCTGAACGATGGCCTCGACGGTTCGGACCTCGACCCGGCGCTAAGTCTGCTCGACGGGCGCGACGGCGATCTCCCGGTCACCTTCTCCGATCCCGCCTCGGGCCGCAGTTACGCTCGCGGCGTCCCGTTCCGTTGGGTGGAAACGGCTGGAGGTCGCATCCCTGTCACCACGGTCTACGATCTACTGATGGCGCAATTCGGCGTTGCGCGCGGCCTCACGGGCGAATACCCAGCCGACTACGATGACGCTGACAACCCCTACACACCCGCATGGCAGGAAAAATACACCGGCGTCGGCCGGAAAACGGTGATTCAGTTCGCCCGCGAATTCGCCAGCACTGCCGAAAAGACGCACGGGAAGTGTACCGTGATCGTCGGCTCGGGCGTGAACCACTGGTATCACAGCAACCTGCATTATCGGGCATCGATTGTCGCACTCGTCTTGTGTGGTGCGGTGGGAGTCAATGGTGGTGGTCTCAACCACTACACGGGGCAGGAAAAAATCGCTCCAGCAGCATCCTGGACTCCTTTGGCAATGGCGCTCGATTGGTCGGCCCCTCCGCGGCTAATGAACGGACCGTCCTACCATTATGTTCATTCCGATCAGTGGCGCTACGAGAAGGGATTCGTTGAAGCCGCGCCCGAATCGGGACGCTTTGCCAAGCAGCACGTCATCGATCACGAAGCCGACGCGGTGCGTATGGGTTGGCTCCCCTTCTATCCGCAATTCGACGCGAATCCTCTGGAGTTGGTGCGGCGCGCGGAAGAGGAAGGCGCGCGCAGCAAGGACGAAATCGTCGGCTGGACCGTCGACCAGCTTCGCAATCGCCGCTTGCGCTTCGCCGTCGAGGACCCCGACGCGCCCGAGAATTGGCCCCGTGTGTGGATCATCTGGCGGGCGAACGCGATCCTCTCGAGCGCCAAGGGACACGAGTTTTTCCTGAAACATTATCTCGGTACTCATTCGAACGCCATCGCCGACGAAGTGGCCGAGGGTGCCTCTCGGGATGTCGCCTGGCACGAACATGCTCCCGTCGGAAAGATGGATCTGGTAGTCGACCTGAACTTCAGGATGGATACCTCGGCGCTCTATTCGGACATTGTGCTTCCTTCGGCAACCTGGTACGAAAAGAACGATCTGAATGCCACCGACCTTCACTCCTACATGCATCCGCTCGGTGAGGCCGTTCCACCCTGCTGGGAATCGAAGACCGATTGGGACATCTTCAAAACGCTTGCGCAAAAGCTGAGCGAGATGAGTCGAAACCACTTCCCCGTCCCGTTCCGGGATTTGGTGGCGACTCCGCTCCTCCACGATACGCCGGATGAGTTGGCGCAGCCGGAGGTGCGACGGTGGTTTGAAGGCGAATGCGAGCCGATTCCGGGCAAGACCATGCCTCGGCTCAGCTTGGTCGAGCGAGATTATCCCAATCTTTACAACAAATTCTGTTCCCTCGGCCCGCGGCTCCGTGAGGAAGGCGTCGAAGACCGCGGCGTCCACATGCCCGTCGCCGATCTATACGACGAGTTCTCCGAACTCGTCCCAGCATTTGAATGGGGTGGAAAGAAGTATCCGTCGCTCGTTGAGCCGGTGAGCGCAGCGAACATGGTGCTGTTCTTCGCGCCGGAAACCAACGGCGAAGTGGCTTTTCGCGGCTTCCAGTATCGCGAGCGTGAGACCGGATTGAAGCTGGTGGACCTGGCCGAGCCTATGCGTGGTGTCCGCTACGATTTCCAGGCGCTTGTCGCGCAACCCTGCCGTATTCTGACCAGCCCTGGCTGGTCAGGCATCACGAATAACGGCCGCGCTTACGCGGCCTACAGCCAGAACGTTGAGCGCGGGATTCCCTGGCGTACCTTGAGCGGCCGCCAGCATCTCTACCTCGACCATCCCCTTTATGTCGCGTTTGGGGAAAATGTACCCACCTTCAAGCCCAAGATCAGCCGTGACGCCTCGTTGAATCTGGTGAAAAGCCGCCCCGGCGCACGCTCGATCGTCGTCAACTGCCTGACACCGCACGGCAAATGGCACATTCACAGCACCTACTCGGACGACCTGCGCATGCTCACTCTCTCTCGCGGTATCGAGCCTTTTTGGCTCAACGACCGGGACGCTGAGGAAATCGGCGTGCGCGACAACGACTGGGTGGAAGCGTTCAACGACAACGGTGTTGTCGTCAGTCGGGCTGCGGTGAGTGCGCGCATCCCGCGCGGGATCGGCATGTTCTACCACGCGCCCGAGCGCACCGTGGCATTTCCGAAATCGCCCACGCGCAAGAACGGCCGCGGAGGAGGCACCAACAGCGTCACCCACATGCGGCTAAAACCGCTGCTGATGGTTGGCGCCTACGCCCAGTTTTGCTGGCGATTCAATGACTATGGGCCGCCGGCCACCGATCGCGACACCTACGTCATCGTCCAGCGGCTCGAGGGCAAGCCGCGCCTGTACTGAAAGGGAGGAAGTCCGTGAACGTTCGCGCCCAGGTCTCTATGGTCTTTCACCTCGACAAGTGCATCGGTTGCCATACCTGTTCGTTGGCTTGCAAGAACCTCTGGACCAGCCGCCCGGGCACCGAATACATGTGGTGGAACAACGTCGAAACCAAGCCCGGCACAGGCTATCCGACGCTCTACGAGGACCAAGAGCAGTATGACGGCGGCTGGAAGGTCGAAAAGGGCGAACTGAAACTGCGGCTCAATTCCCGCGCCGGCGAACTGGTCAATCTCGCCTTCAATCCCCGGCTTCCGTCACTCGACGATTACTACGAGCCCTGGACCTACAAGTACGACGATCTGATCGACGCGCCGCAGGGCGAAGATCAACCCGTCGCGGCGCCGGTTTCCCTGATCACTGGCAAGGAAATCCAGATCGAAGCGGGGCCGAACTGGGATGACGATCTCGGCGGCTCGTCCATCTACGCCGCTAACGATCCGAACCTGAAAGGCCTGAGCGACGAGCAGAGGCAGATGCTCTTCGACACCGAGCGCCTCGTCTACTTCTACCTTCCACGCATCTGCAACCACTGCGCCAATCCCAGTTGTGTCGCCGCCTGTCCGGCCGGAGCCATCTACAAACGCGGCGAGGATGGCATCGTCCTGGTGAGTCAGGAAAAATGCATGGGCTGGCGGATGTGCATTTCCGGCTGCCCGTACAAAAAAGTTTATTTCAACTGGGAGACGGGAAAATCGGAAAAGTGCATTCTTTGCTATCCGCGCCTGGAAACACAGCAGGCCCCGGCCTGCATGCATTCCTGCGTCGGGCGCATCCGCTACCTTGGCCTGGTGCTTTACGATGCCGACCGGATCGAGGCAACCGCTAAGCGGCCCGATCACGAATTGGTGGAAGCGCAACGCGAAATGATTCTCGATCCCTTCGATCCGGAAGTGGTGGCGCGCGCCCGGGAAAATGGCATCGACGACCATCAGATTGAGGCCGCGCGCAAATCGCCGGTTTTTCAGTACGTCAAGCGCTGGCGAATTGCCTTGCCGCTCCATCCGGAATTTCGCACGTTGCCGATGCTTTTCTACGTCCCGCCGCTGCTGCCTGTGACGGGACTGATGAGCGACGGCGTCTACGACAACTCGGCAGATTTCTTCAGTTCGCTTGAAAGCGCGCGGCTGCCGCTGCGCTACATGGCGAACCTGTTCACCGCCGGTGACGAAGAGCAAATCGCCGCCGTCTACCGGAAGCTGATCGCGGTGCGCATTTATAAACGCGCGCAAACCGTCGGCGACATTTCCCACGACCGCGTGGCGAAGACTTTGGAGGAAGCGCGCACCAATCCGGAAGAAATCGAGGAGATTTACCACCTCACTTCGCTCGCCGGTTTCGACGAACGGTTTGTGATTCCGCCGTTCTCTCGCGAAGCAGCCATCGAACTCGTTCAGATCACCCAACAACAGCAGGAGGGCGGCGGTATGGGCTTCCTGCACGGACCGCACCGGGGGCCATAAGGATGGTAAAAGTGAACAACGCTTGGAGCGCATTTGCGCAAGCGGTGGATTATCCCGCGCCCAGTCTAGACGTCGCACTCGAGGCACTCGTTGAAGCGTGCTCGGCAACGCTCCCCGACGCTGCAACGGAATTCCAGTGTTTTCGCGACGAGTGCACACGTTTGGGAATCGCCCGAATGGAGGAGCTGTACACGGCCACCTTCGATTTCGAGACAGACAGCTCTCCCTACGTTGGCTATCAACTCTTCGGTGAAGATCCCCGTCGCAGCCAATTTATGGCCCAGCTCAAGCAGCGTTTCGTGGAGCATGGCCTTGATCCAGGCGTTGAGCTGCCCGACCACCTGGCATCCATCTTTCGCTTGCTGGCGGCAGTGCCGGAGGGCGAGGAAGCCGACGAAATTGTTGCCGACTGCCTCGTGCCGGCGCTCGATAAAATGCACGGCGCGCTCGAAGGCAAGAGCACGCCCTATGCGGGGCTGTTGCGGGGGGTTTCTGTGGTCCTTGAAGAACAGGCAAAGTCCGCATCCGCGCGAAGAGACGTTACATGTCGACCTTTCTCTTTATCGTCTTCCCCTACGTCGCGGTAATCCTGGCCATCGGCGTCGGGCTGTACCGCTATTGGACCAACCGCTACAGCTATTCGTCCGTCTCGTCTCAATTGCTCGAGAATTCGAAGCTGTTCTGGGGTTCGGTGCCATGGCACTACGGCATCACGCTGATTCTGCTCGCGCACCTGTTTGCTTGGCTTTTCCCCGGCCTGACGGGCTCGATTCTTGGCTACGGCACGCGACTTTTCATTTTCGAAATGGCCGGGCTGGCATTGGCGTTGTTCGCGGCAGTCGGGATCGTGATTTTGATCGCGCGGCGGCTTGCTCGCGAGTCTCGCGTGCGAGTGGTGACGTCGCCGATGGATTGGATTCTGCTGTTCGTACTGTTGGTACAGGTGCTGACCGGTGCGGCTGTGGCGCTCTTCGACAGGTGGGGATCGCACTGGTTCCTCGCCGCGGCAGCGCCTTGGTTGTGGTCCCTGGTCCGCCTGCATCCAGATGCCTCAACTGTGGCTGCGCTTCCCGCATTGATTCGTTTCCACTTCGCGCTGGGATTCGTAGTGATCCTGCTTTTCCCGTTCACGCGCCTGGTGCATGTCTTCATGCTCCCGATCTACTACCTCTGGCGGCCCTATCAGGTAGTCGTGTGGAACCAGGACCCTCGGCGGCGACTGGTGTCGGTACCGATGCTGAAAAGCGAAGCCAGGCTGACCACGCATGCGCAAGCGTCTACCACGGAAAAATCGGAGTAGCTCAAAATGGATGAATTAGAAGCGCAACGAATCGAACCTGCAATCGAGGATCCCGAACGACGCCGGTTCTTCGGCAAACTGGGTGTGATTTGCGGATCGATTGCCGGCCTAATCGTTGCGATTCCCGCTATTTCGTTTCTGTTGGGTCTGCGAAAAGTGCCCCAGCGATGGCGCTCTCTTGGCAGAGTGGATTCTTTCCCGATGGGCCAGACGACGCTCGTTTCCTTTCTCGATCCGTCGCCTCTGCCCTGGGCCGGTGTAACAGCGAAAACCGCGGCTTGGCTGCGCCGGGAGGCAGACCAAGAGTTCATCGCGTTCTCAATCAACTGCACTCACCTAGGCTGTCCTGTTCGCTGGTTGCAGGAGGCGGACCTGTTCATGTGCCCCTGCCACGGGGGCGTCTATTACAGTAACGGCACCGTCGCCGCCGGGCCACCACCCAAGCCCTTGCCGCGGTACCCGGTGCGTGTCCAAGACGGACAAGTCGAAATTCTCACCACTCCTCTTCCGATTAGTGGCAAATGAATCCATCCGGAAGGAATGGAACGTAGGCAATGGGCTGGGCAAAGCGCTTCTGGCTGTGGTTCGACGACTTGACCGGGTTCTCTACAACCTTCGGCCCGGTGTTGAAGCATCCGGTACCGCGTGCCAAGAAGACCCGCTGGTTCTACGTGTTGGGCAGCGCAACGCTGATCGTCTTCATCGTCCAGGTAATCACAGGCATCGCTCTTTCGAGCTCCTACGTCGCTGGCTCCGGCCAAGCCTACCAAAGTCTGCAATTCATCACGCAAAACCACCTTGGCCACATCTTGCGCGCGATTCACGATATCGGAGCTTCAGTCATGATCGTTCTGATCGGACTGCATGCCATTCGTGTTTACCTGATGGGTTCCTACAAGTATCCGCGGCAGATGAACTGGCTCACCGGCGCGGCGCTCCTGCTTCTCACGATTCTCATGGCGTTCACTGGCCAGCTTCTGCGCTGGGATCAGAACGGCTTCTGGACGGCGGTTGTGGCAGCCGAACAGGCTGGCAAGACACCGATCATTGGGCACTGGCTCGCACACTTCATTCTGGCCGGCGATACGGCGGGCGGAGCGACGCTCAGTCGGTTTTTCGCCGCACATGTGTTCTTCATCCCTGCTTGCATCTTCCTGGTGCTGGGATTGCACCTCTACCTCGTTCTCCACAATGGCATTTCCGAACCGCCCAAAGGCGGTCAGCCAGTTGATCCCCGCACCTATCGCCGCTGGTACCAGAGGCTGGTCGAGCGCGAAGGAGTCCCTTTCTGGCCGGATGCGGCATGGCGAGACCTATTCTTCGGGATGCTGGTGGTGATTACGGTCGTCGTGCTTGCGATCATCATTGGGCCGGCAAAACTGGGCAAGCCACCTGATCCTACGATCATCCAGGCCTCGCCGCGGCCGGATTGGTATTTCTTGTGGTATTTCGCGCTGCTGACGCTCATCCCCAAGTGGACAGAGCGATGGGTAATCGTGCTGGGCCCGCTGATCTTTGGACTGTTTCTGATCTTCCTGCCACTGATTTCGCCAAAAGGCGAGCGCAGCCCGCTGCGACGGCCTTGGTCGATTCTGATCGTTGTAACCATTGTTGGCATGATCGGGTATTACACACACATGGGGTTTTTGGCACCATGGGCCCCGAGACTGGATGCTCAGCCGCTGCCTGCTCAGGTGGTCGGTGCTACCAGTGGGCCAACAGCCGTGGGAGCAAAGCTGTTTCACGACAAAGGCTGCGAATATTGCCACAAGATTTCCGGATACGGAGGCATCCGTGGGCCAGACCTGACCTACGTTGGAGACCGCCTCACGAGGGATCAGATTGAGACAAGAATCTACAGTGGTGCGGCCAACATGCCTTCGTATGCAAAAATCCTTACGCCTGAAGAGTTGAACAATCTTCTGGCGTTTCTCACTTCTCGTCATAGGCTCACAATCACGACGTCACAAACCAGGACAGCGCCCAAGTAGCTTAGAAACCCCATGCATCCTGTGGAAGGATCACACAGCTTGCGCCTCCTGAAAATCGTCGACGCGATTGGTACCCAATGTCGAGAGGGCGGCCGAGGCAATTCTTGTCTGTCCCGGCCGCCCTGTTTTTCATTTCGGCGAAGACCTGCTTCATCGCGGTTCTGGTGCCGCTAGTTCAAACCGGCAGTCGCCAGGTCAAGGAACGAACCGAGCCTTGCGGTTGCCTTAAACTGCGGAATCGGGTCGAGTTCTTTGAATGCGCTCGTGAACGCATTGGAGAGACTCCACGTCGTTCTCGGAGCGAATTCCTCGATCTGCGGATTGAAATACAGGTCATGCACGCGTCGTGCCAGGTGTCTGGCGACGTCCAACCCGCCCTCGACGAACGCCCGGTAAATGACCAGTTTCGCTGTCTCATCCTGAAGGCGGGTTCCCTTCCACGCCTCGACCTGTTTCCTCATCGGTTGGAAGTTCCGCTGCATGCGGTCCACGCCGACAGCAAGGATGTCGACGAGGCTCAGGTGCTTGGTGTGCTTGGCGAGCACGGGTGTGAAATCCCCGTAGAACGCCATATTGTCACAAACCAAGACACGATAACCTACTGTAAGCGCAAGCCGCATGGATTTGTCGTTGGAGTTTCGGACGCCGACGGAAAATCGGCATCCGTCGAAGGTGGTTTCGAGGTCGAGGACACCGAACAACTTCATGCCATCGCCTGAAACCGCGTATTCTTCCCGCATCACCGAGATCTGCCGGAAACTCAGGGTTTCGACCAGGGCTCCGACGATTTCGTGATGTGGGATGGGTTGGTGAGTGAGGCTTGCTGGAGGCGTCGAAATCCCCTTCAATTCTTCACGGGTGATCTTCGAACTCCCGCAGTGAGCCAACAGCTGAGACTGCTCCATCTGTGATGTTCTCCTTTCATTGCAGAGGTTGGCCTCGAACGCCCGTGCGGCCGCGGCAGCTTGCACACGCGGGTCTTCGGGATTCTTTTCGTGAGGTC
>JAKASH010000024.1 GCA_021828225.1 Acidobacteriota bacterium
CGAACCACACCACCGCTTCGAGGATGGCATGGCGTGAAATCACGCGCCCTGCTCGCCGCATGAGGAACTCCAGCAGTCGATACTCTGTGGGGCTGAGCAGGATTTCCGTACCGCTACGAAACACGCGGCGAGCGGCGGGGTCGAGCCTGAGGTCCGCGACCACCAGGCAGGCGGCTCGGGTGCCCGAGGCTCGCCGGGTGACAGCACGCAGCCGAGCCAGGAAGACCTCGAATGAGAACGGCTTGGTGAGATAGTCGTCGGCGCCAAGGTCGAGACCTTTCACAATGTCGGGCGCGGCATCCCGCGCGGTTAGCATGAGAATCGGTGTTTCATTCTTGCTCCTCCGCAGCCGGCGGGCGACTTCGAACCCATCGATCTTGGGCAGCATGAGATCAAGCACCATCGCATCAAATTCGTACAGCTCGGCAAACTCCAGAGCCTCCCGCCCATCAAGCGCCAGTGTGACCGAATGGTTTTCCTCCTCAAGCCCCTTCTTAAGGAGTTCGGCCATTCCCTTTTCATCTTCGACGATCAGGATCCGCATATTAGAGGAAAATCCTCATGGCTGGTTTCCGTGCGAATGGGTTACTTGTAACGTCGGGCCTCGATGGGGTCCAAGTGCGCAACCTTGTGCGCCGGGTAGTAGCCGAAGAAGACGCCGACCGCCGCTGAAAAGACTACGGCGATCAGGTTCACCTGGGGTGGGATCAGCGTCGGCCATCGCAGCGTATTGGAGACGGCAGTGGAAGCCGCGATTCCCGTTAGCACAGCCAAGAAGCCACCCGGCAAACCCAATATGGTCGATTCGCTAAGGAATTGCAATTGAACGTCCCGCTCCGTTGCGCCCACGGTGATGCCCAGCATTGTCAGGGGGCTGCGCCTCTTGTTGCACGCCAAGGCCCGGAGCGCGACGCGCAGGAGTTCGCTTAGGCTAATCACGGGCGCTCGATTGGCTGTCATCGGCGAGGCTTGCGTCATCGCCCCATCCTTAGTTCGCCTCGAAGCTGAAAGACGCCTTCAAGTGCTATTTCATGTTTGCGAAAATCAGAGGCCATGGTTTGCCGGCCACGTTCCAGGGCGCCATAGGCAGCTATTTCAGCGCTTCGTACACGACCATTCGGGAGACCGGCCGGCCGTTCTCTTCCTGCTCCGGGGCATAAACGCGGTGTGTCCGAATGTCCACGGCCAGGCTGTGAACGGCGTGTTGAACCGGAAAATCCTCCAGTTTGCGGAAGTGATTGGGATTTTCCTCTTGAAAAACCGATATGGCGCCACTATAGCAGGCGACGTAGATCCGCCCCAGCCCCGAGTCGAATTTGATCACGTCGGGACCTTGCGACTCGGGCAGGTATGCGATTGGCTGATTGGTGTCGAGGTTGAACACCGTCACCAAGTCGTTCCCCTCACACGAGAGGAACGCCCGGTGGTGCTCCGGATCGAGCGCCATGCCATGATTGCCGCGGCAGCGCCCGACGGGGTAGCGTGCGACCACTATGTCTGTCGAGGGATCTATCACCGCAAACTGATTTGTATTCTGCAGGTTCACGTAGACTTTACGGGCCACCGGATCGTATCGCGGCATTCCGGTTTCGCTGTTGAAGTGGAGGGTTTTAATGATCCGGTCTTCCCTGACGTCGACCACCGCTTCCGCCTTGCCACGTTCATCGGACACGTAAACTTTGTGGAAAGGCTCGGCGTAGGCGCTGCCGTCGGGTTTCGACGCAGTGGGAAGCTTCTTCACGACCTTCATCTGGTCGAGCGAGATCACTCCAATTTTGTTTTCCCACCAGTCGGAGGTGTAGACCTTGTTGAGATCAGGAGCGAAGACGACACCCTCCACGCCGGGCACATCGGGAATCGCCTTCACCAGGTTATTGGTTTTGAGGTCAATCACGTAGAGAAGCCCGGCTGCCAAGTGCGCGGCGAGAAGATAGTTATTCTTGTAGTTGATTGTCAGGTAGTCGAAGCGCTTGCCCGGCGGCCCGGGCAAGTCGATAACGGCGATCTTCTTTAGAGTTGCGCCAAAGGCGGGCATCGTCACGATTGCCAGCGAGAAAAACACGAGCGCGCGTCGGATCATGTTTGCTAAGACCTCCTCGTATGAGATGTATCCCCCGGCGCCTGTTCGTTCATTCCATGCGCCACGGAGAATACCATTGCGCCAGCCATTTCGTGGCCCATTGGTTGGATTTGTCCTTGTGGCACGTGATACACGCATTCGGGATTCCGTACTTTTTCGTCATCGCTGGCGTAATGAAGCGGAAAGTGTGAGCGTGCGCGAACGCACCGGGGACTAATTCGGTCTCGATTTTTGGCATATGACAAGATACGCACCGGCTGCCCGGGCTGCCGGGCTTGTGATGGGTGTGCTCTTCGATGGTTTGCACGTAAGGCCCATTTGGCGATCCCGGACCATGACACTCAAGACACATCGCGTCCACGGGTCGCCGAAGCTCAAACCGATGCTTCGTGCCATGCACGTCATGGCAACTGAAGCAGGTAACGCCGTGTCGGTACATGAGACTCTGCACAAAGTCATTGCCCTGCATCCGGTTTTTATGCGCCGTTCCATCTGCATAGTAGTAGTAATTTGTCTGGCCCAGCTTATGGGGTTCTAGCCGCCAGTAGTTCTGCAAATGAAGACCCATCTTGAAGCCCACCGGCCAGTCGTAATACCGCCCGTCAATGGGATACTGCAGCGGACGCCCTTGCACGTGGCACTGGATGCAAGTGTCGTTGGCGTCGACGTAATCCAGCCGGGCGGGGTTGATGATGTTGTCAGGCGAGGGATGCTTCACGTGCTCGCTCCCTGGGCCGTGGCACCGCTCGCAGCCTACGTTCCACTCCGTCACCTTCTCCACATTTTTCGCTGTATAGGCAGAAACGCTGAGATTCACCGAATGGCAGCCGTCGCAGAGCGGCAGCGTGGGACGCTTCATATCGTCGAGCGGATAGTACGGTTCCCACCAGTCGTCGCCCTTCTGAACGAGGTACGGAAACCATTTGTGCTCCTGGATGTCCCACTTCGCGGGCAGCGGGTAATAAAGATTGCCAACCTTGGTGAAATAATTCTGCTTCCAGATGCTGCCGTAGACGAACGCAATCTGCTTCTTCGTGAACGTTACGAAGGAGGGTGGGTTGGAGAAATCTGCAAGAATGGCATGCGGATGGGTGCGCGGGTCACGCACCACGTTGGCCATCGGCGTTTTCTTCCACCGCGCGTAGATGGCGGCATGGCACTTCTCGCACGCCTTCGACCCAACATATTGCGCCGTGGCGGCTGCCTCCGTCTCCTGCGTCTTCTCTTCCTGGCTCGGCGGACGCAGGCTGCGAACGTAGAGAACGAGCTTCCAGGGATGGATCGCGGATTCCTGCGGCTCCCTCCACCCGGGCATGCCGGTTAAAGGAACCCCGTGTTTGATGATGTAGTGAATCTCGCCGTCGGTCAGGTTTTGCGTTAGCGCCAGCCGCAGGTCAGGCACACGCGGGTAGAGATGGCGGCCCATCGGCGTTCGCCCGCTACCATCCACTCCGTGGCACTTTGAGCAGTAGGTCAGAAACTCGTCTTGTCCTTCTCGCAAATTTTCAGCGGAGGCCTTTAGCGGATTTTTCGTCCGTCGAGCGCTTGCAGGAATCGCCAGATTCAGCGCCGTTCCCGCGATGGCCGCCTCCCATCGGGAAGGGCCCTCATTAGTGTGAAAGGCTCGCCAGACCCACGCCACCGCCCCCAACGCCGCAAGCAAGAACACCGCGAGAAGCGACACCGCCAATGCCTTCCAGGGCCTCACGTTTCACCCTCCGCGCCGGTAAGCGTCACAACGCAAAGTAAGCCAGCAACTGTGTTGGCGATCATAATCAGACCCAATTTCAGCTAAGCTTTTACATCGCCAGATCAAAAGCATAGCCGGTGAACCTGAAGAGAACCTGAAAGATGCGCGTCTTTTTTGTACGGACGTCCTGAGGTGACCCTTTGTGCGTATTCAACCGGTGTTTTTCTCTGGTAAGGGCGACCAATTCTGAAATCCTCACGACGAGTCACGCCACCAACCCGCTCATCGTGTCTGGAGGTCACACCATTCGCATTATAATGAGACGAACTCAGACTGCCGCAAGGCACTCGAACCAATGCAATAGCGCCAAAGCGTCCAGAGAGGTGATCGCCGAAGGTGGCACAATCACGATCATAAACGAACTGTCGTGCCGAGCACATTCTTCCCGCTACCCCGACCGAAGACATATCGTTCCAGCCCCAAAAGCAGTCAGACGCCACACCATACTCAAGAGCCATCTCATTGAGGGCGGGATACCTATTGAACGACTGCGAAGGGCAATCCGATTCAAAGCAGAGCCAAAGAAGAGTCAAAAACGGGTGGGGCCGTCAGGCAAGGAGTTCCTGAAGCCGGTGGCTGGCGTAGGAACCGGGTTTCGTGACCGGCATGTTGAGCTGAGCGGCGTGCCAATCCCGCACCAGGCCAAAACACACTCGCCCGGCCGATTTGCTGAAATGCCGGCTCACGTAATTCAGCATGTGGCAGCCGGGAACCAGGTATAAGATGCACGAGACCGCCGTCTCTTCCGAGACATCTCTCGCCACTTGTTCGTAATAGGACTTCGCTTTAGGCGTCCGTTCGTACTCCAGTGCGAAGCGCGCCTCATCGCCATTCGATCCGATCCGAATCACGGCATCATAGTCTTTGGCGTAGCGGAAAGTGGCGAGCTCGTTGTGGCACCTGATCTCGGTGGCATAGGTCCAATACAGCGGCAGGCCGGAACGCACCGCGCTCAAGTGAATCTCGTTGAGCTCAATCTCGTGAAGCAAGCTGACCGGGCTGGGCCTTGGGCGGCTGAGCGAAACCAGGCACGCCTCACCGCTTCCTTGAAGATGGTGCGCGGCGAGTGGCGCCACGGAGTAAACCAGATCGCCGCCGAAGGGAGCGACGTTCTGCGCGTGCAGCAATCCGTGGTGGAGCAAACGCCGCACACGCCAGGCGAACGATTGGCGGCTGCGCTCGTAATGGCTGATTTCGAGAAACTCGAAAAGCTGGCGGTGCAGAATGAAATCCGAGCGCAACACCTGGCGCAGCAGGGGATAATCATGCGCCTGATTCAACTGAATGGTTCCCTTCGCGTACCTCACTGCAACGCCTCCCGCTTAACCGGCGAGTTCAAGACATGCCATCCCTGCGCGGGAAGGATCAGGAACAAGGACGAACTTCCCGACACGGCTGCGCAGCCAGGACGATGGTTTCATCAGCAGCAGGGCTTCTTGTTCGTCCTGCCATTCACTGAATGAGATCAGGAAACTGTCGTTTGATTTCCAGTCTGGTTCTGCGACATCGAGCCAGCCAAACTTCCGGGAGCGAACGACTACCAGGTAGCAGTCCGGGTTTGGCACTGCGCGCACCAGGTTGCGGAAGAACACCTTGTTCTGTCCGTTGCAGACACCCGGCTCGTCACACTCAAAGACCTTGCCCATCATCAGGTGTGGGTAATTTGGGTTGAAGCCGCCCGCACCATTGAAACGGACGTGGCCAGCGATCTTGCGATGGCGCACGATCCTCTCGTTTACCATGACCCCTGTGGTGTTGAAGTAAGCCGCGTTCTGATACCGCCTCGGGCGGGATGCGCTGGCTTCGACTCGCCGCCGCCACACGCTGCCGAAACCAGTAATTGCCACGCACATCATGATCAAATCCCACCTTTGAGCCGCTTGTTCTTCTCCCGCTCGCCGTGCAACTGTTGCTGCAGCCGGTTGATGTGTTGCATCAACTCGGCATGGGTTGCGCCGCCCGCTGCACCGACGCTTCCGCCGTTCCCGCTGCCCTTGCCAGCCGAACCGGCCAGCCGCAGCGACAGATCTGTCATCGCCGCCGAGGTCTGGTGGAGTTCCGTTTGCAGCTTGTCGCGCTCCTGGATGGCCGCTTGCTTTTGGATGCGCGCTTCTTCTAGTTCCCTTCTCAGGTTATCTGTGTCACTCGCCCCTGAACCGGCAAATGTCAGCCCTGACTCCTGCGCTTCAATAGCGCGGTTGCACTTCTCGATGTGCTCGTTGTACCGGGCGACGGCCGCGCGGGCGGCATCACGCGAGAGCCGGTCGTGGCTCTGAGCGTCTGCCAGCTTCTCCGCCGCCAGCCACCGCGTCTTGCGCACGTCGTACCAAAGTTTGGCATACGCCGCCATGCCAAGGAGCAGCAAGAGGGTGGTGAGGAAGCTGTATTTGAAATACGGATTGCGCGCCGTGGCGTCAAGCAACATCTGGCGGCGCTCGTCGAGCCAGCCGCCATAATTGAAATGTTCCGGGTTGAACTGCCGCAGGAGATAGTCGTACCAGGTGTCTTGATAGAGATGGGGTGAGGAAGCGGGGGCCTGGGCTTGGGAGGCGCGCGGGTTGCCGCGCATTGGCAGTCTCCGTCCCAGCGTCTGACCGCTCAGGGATGCGCAGCAAATGACGGCCGTCAAGCCAAGTATGATGACCTTTACATTCGCCATGCTGCGCCTCGCCGGTGATAACGTGTGTTCAACTCCTCGGTCTTGAAACGCAGGTTTGCGCCTGCGGAGCCGGCCCGTGAATGCCGCAGGCGCGGGAAGATCTCCGGCTCAAAGCCCGGCACGGTGACATCGGACGGCGGGCGGACGTGCAAGAGCGTGTGCAGGGTCCCACGCGCCTCGTCCGTCATTAGAAGCTGCATCTGGCCTTTGGGCAGGTTCTTGATGTGGTAGTCAAGCGCCCGGGTCTCGCGCTCTTCCCGTTCGGTCGCCCGGCCGGTGTCCTGGTACTTTTCGTAGCCAAAGAGTTTGAGCCGCTCGACCGAGCGGCTGCGCCGTGTAACCCTGGTTTCGGCCGAGGCCTGCAAAAAGTAACGCGCCGTCTCTTCGTTCAAGGTCTTGAGCAACATGATGCTGTTGGGCGCAGAGGTGACGTCTTCGCGGAAGCCGCGCCCGACGCGCAGGAGCTGTGAAATGGATTGCATGGAGAACAGGAAGGCGGTGTTCGTGCCGCGCGCCGTCTGCAGGATCTGGGCGAAGTTCTGGTAGCCGAACGGTGCAAATTCGTCCAGCACCACGCTGAAGATCGGGCGGTTCGTTCGGCGCCGCTCGACTTCGCTTTCATAGCGCTTGCCGACCACGAGTTGCAGGTTTTGGAGCAGCATCTTGCCGAGCGCCCGCACCGGCTCGGTTTTCTTGTTCACATTCAGACTGACGAACAGGATCAATTCCTGTTCGATGACTTCGTCAATCGAGAGCAGCTCCTCATACGGCCCGGTGATGACCGATAGCTCGTCGTCGAGGAACGTCATGCACTCGTTGAGCAGCCCCTGAATCTTCGGCACCCGCTCGCGGTCGTGAAAGGACTGATGCAGATTCTTCACCGACATTTCGAAGTTCAGCCGGCGCTGGGTGCTGATCCCAGTCTGTTGTTCCAGGCGCTTCCGGGCTTCATCAACCTGCTCCAGTAGCACCGCCTCATCCAGGGCCATAACGATGACGTCGTAAAAGTTAAACTTGGCGCCGGTATAGACCAGCACGCGGACGATATCAGCCAGATAATTCAACTGGTGCTTGGCAAAGAATTCATCGTGCAGGTTGAAGGAGCCAAAGACCATGTTGACAACGGACATGTAGTCCTCGTCGGTGCAATGGAATGGGTTGTAGCGGACCGAGATGTCAGGCCGGGCGGGGTTCAGTACGCGCAGGTCATTGAGCCTGCCGGCGTGGTGGATGTGCGGCAGCAGATCGTCGAAGAACTCGAGGTCGCCTTTGCCGTCGAAGATGATCATCGGAATATGGTGGGAGTCTTCCGGGGCGCCGACAACACGCGCGATATCCTGAGTGATGATGTTCTTAAGAAGCGTCGTCTTCCCCATGCCGGTCATTCCCACCACGATTCCTTGCATGACCCGAACACGGTCCGGCCAGAGCCACGGCTGACCGTGGATGTCGTAGCCAAGGACGACGGCATTCTGACTCCACGCCTCGCGGCAGAAGCGGCTGTCGCGCCGAGGCGGGATGGCAAGGTACGGATGAGGCCATTCCTGCTCCCGGCGTGACCGCGCCGTGGCGATAAGCCAGACGCCGCAACCAAGGCCCACGGAAACAATCGCAAAGTAGCAAAGAAACTCCGCACACTGGCGATTGGTGACCAGATACCGCGAGTGAGCGACGTACCAGGCGAACCCGACGACGCCGGTGACGATGAAGCCGACGATCACTCCGGCATCCTGAAGCAATGGAGGATGTTCGTGATGCTGCTCGCTTCGCATAGCTGCCTCTTAAAGAGAAATCCAAGCGCGGACGACACCGGCGATGAGGCTTAAGCCGGCGGGAATCCCCACAGTGATCAGCCATCCGTCCTGGTCGGACCCGGTCAACCCAAAGAAGACGCAGGCGATAATCCCGCCTACGCCAATGAAGAAAACGAAAAAGGCCTCGCCGGACGGTATAGTAAACTGCCGAAGAAGTTGCTGGAGTGTGGAATAAAAGGGATAGACAACTGCAATTCCAAACGTCACGTGTGAGAGACAACACCAGGCGGCGCGTAGCTTCGAACCGAATCCGTCTGAGCGCTCGGCTGTCTTTTCGGCCTCTTCGGGCCACTCGCCCGCTGAGATCGCTTGCGCATTGGCCTCTGGCATCAGACACTCCAAAAGTTGAAATAGATAAACGTGGTGGCGAGGGCCAGCGCCAAGAACACGGCCAGTATAAAGCCCTTCTTGAATCGTCTCGTCTGCTTCGGATCGAACGGACTGGCTGGTTCCAATGCCAGGTTGAGGAACATTTTTTGGAGGCCGAAATCCGGGCGATGTTCGAAGTAACCAGTAAGCGCCGTGTAAACCTCGTGCGTACTTTGTCTGCTGGCTTCGGGCCGTGATTCGTCTTTGACCTTATGCATCATCCGAAACCACCCGCTCACAGCACCAGCAAGGCCTCAACTTGTTCATGGCCATTGCCTTGCAAAACCAGGCGAAACACAAGGGGAGCATTGCCCGCAGGGGGCGTCCTGATTCCCACCACGCCCACGGTTTGCTGATCCGGCCCGACCTTTCGAGCGCGCACGTCCTGATCCACAACCTCTACCGGCGTCTGTCCGGCACTGGCGATCTGTTTCGCTTCTCCTCGGGTCAACTGCGAGATTCGGCGATCGAGGATCCGCTTCGGTCCGAGCGGCGCCGTAAGGCTGAAAACCTCGGGCTTGCCGGTTTTATATATGCTCTGCGTCGAGTTCACAATCACATAGCGGATGTACAGCCGGTCGTGACTCTGGAACAGATCCTTGATGAGCAATTGAACTCGGTTTTTTCCTATCCTAAAGCTCGTCATGCGCACCGGCTGGCCGCCCAATATAAAGGCGGTGTCCACCGCAGCCTGCGCGGGTGGATGGTTCAATACCGCTGCCGGTTTCGGGGCTGGAGGATCAACTTTGCTCTGGTCAACCGCAAAGTCCATCTGCGCGACGCGGCCCGCCGGCTCAAGCTCATAACTAAGCCTCCCGGATTTCGTCCATATAAAGAGGTTGGTGGAGGCATTCGCCTCGGCTGGCTCAATGAAGACCTTGTTATCACGCCACTCGACCTTAAATGCCTGGCTGCCCGTGGCAACGGCGAGGACCGGCTCCGCCAGTTGAATCACGGTGAGATGATTCAACGCCGTCTCGACGCGCGTGATCGTCGTCTCGCGCCGCGGTTGGATTTCAATCTTTTGCCCCACCAGCGGCCTAGCCAGTGCAAATGAAGCGATCAAAACGAGGATGGCCTGCTTTCTCATACTCCCTGCTCCTTTTCCTGACCGAAAGGCTGGGTCCAGGAGGCCCCCTGAAAGGGGCATCCCGGACACGGGGTTAATGGTTTGCCCTTCCGAGCTGAACCTTGGGGCGTTGCACCGTCCCGGGAAATGCCACCA
Organism: Acidobacteriota bacterium; assembly: GCA_021828225.1. The sequence continues at coordinate 9,898 of JAKASH010000024.1, forward strand.
TCCCGTCACGGACTACGCTTTTGCCAGGCTGGATCGGGAAAGGCCGGACACGTTCGACCACTACCGGCTGGCCCTTGCGGTCGTAATCGCGGAACACTTCACCCTTCGGGCTTACTTGCAGCTCGAAGACTTCGCGTTCTGTGGCTTCGCCGTTGGGTCTCGAACAGCGGTTGATGAGGAAGATGCGCCCTTCCGCGTCAATTCTGACCTCGCCATCGCACAACTCCGGAATCCGCACCGCAACGGGGCGGCCTCCGGTACGCGCGACGATGTGATCCACGATCTCCTGCGGGAAGGCGTAGAAGACGATTGAGCCGTGACCCTTGCCGCGGGTTGTGCGGTTGTAGAGCGCCTGCAGCCATCCGTCACGGTTCTCCGTCTTCCCTTGCGCCCACTTCTCAACGAACGTAATCATCGCCTTCAACTCCTGGCGTGACCGCTCGCGTTGGTAGAAGCGGAGCGCGGAAGCCGCCTGGTTGCGCTTGAAAAGCGCCTGCTTGCGAGCCGTGGCGTCATCTTTCACCGCCTCAAGCTCCGCCTGCGCCTTCTTAAGCGCTTCGAGGTAAGCTTCCTTTCGCGCTATGATCATGCCGATGTTCGCGGCATAGATGCGGTTCACCTGCGCGGCCTCCTGTTCCATTTCGCGGCTGAATCGCCCGGCGGCAATCAGCCCGCGAAAGTCTTCGACCGGCCGCACCATGTCGTCCGAGAAGAATTCGTCAATCTCCTTCCGGACGAAGTTATAGAGTTCACCCACGACGTCCGTGGGCGCGATTTCAAGGTGCAGGGGCAAGTCCCGCACCCGCTCCACTTCTTTGAAGCTGAGCCACGGCGCCTTTGGCACCTGAGCCCGAATCGCCTGGATCACTTCGCGGTTCGGCTCGGTGCCGTGCTTCAACTGGTCGAGCGCCGCCTGGAGCTCAAGCGCCAGTTGCCCGGCCAAGTCCTCGCGGCCTGCCGCCAGGCACGAGGTTTTCAGATCGGTAATCACGCCGATCTGATTCCCCTTGGCCTTCACAGCAACCTGCGGCAGGTTCCACCAGGGACTCAGCTTTTTCTTGAGTTTGTTCTTCTGGTTCGCGGCCGTTTCCTGATGCGCAAAGCGGGCGCGAACGAAGCGCGGGAACCTGTCGCCTTCGACCACGCACACCCAGTCGAAGTCGTAGTCCCCGCCGTTACGTTTGGCAGTTTCGGAATGGAGCATAAGCGTGCCTTCGAGACGCAGTTGCCGCTCAACCACCCGGTCGAGCGCCTCCGCGTCTCTCATTCCGCATCCCACCCGCCGCAGTTCCTCCATGAACAGCGCAACGGTCTCGCGCGTCCCCAGATTGAACAGCGGCAAGAGGTCCTGCTTCATGCGGATCGGATACCGGACGACCAGCAGCTCGCGGCAGGCGAGATTTGTTGCCGCCGCTTCCTTCGGCATCCAGTCCGACCCGGAAAAGACTTCACCTTGATGACAGAAAAGATATCCGTCATCTGCCAGGGCGAAGGCAGGCAATTCGAGACCTCCCGCCGTCACCACCTTGAACGCCCAGTGCCCCAGCCGCCGCGCAAGCTGCGCATTGACCCAGGGATGGCTCACCAGGAACCCGGTCGGGTCGGCCTTGAGCACCGCTTCGAGGATGGTGTTCTCAGTGCTGGTATACTCTCCGTCCGCCGGCTCTCGCTCCTCGTCAGCACGATAGACGCGCTGCGATTCGGACGTGCCGAGCAACCGGAAGAGTTCCTCGAAGTTACGCTCCTCAACCGCCGCCCGGAGCTTTCGCACCTGTTCGAGGGCGTGCGGCTTGATTTCCAGCTCGATCGAGTCTTTGCCCGCATGCTCGATGAGCGTGTAGCTGGACTCGAAGGTGAGGGGCCGGGAGATTTCCCGGATCCCAAGCACCACCGGGCCGCAGAACGTCCTTGCGCCGCCCATTAACCAGCGCAAGAGTTTGGGCGCGGCTTTGTACTCGGGTTTGACGGAAGACTGGGGCAGAATGATCTCCGCTTCCAGCCGCTCCGCGCAATCATCCTCCATCACCTTGAAGCTGCCCTTCGCCTGCGTCTTCTCAAACGCCAGCCGAAACTGGTAGAAACGGTGATTGGGGAGCTTCAGGCGATTGAAGACCGAGCGCGCGATCCAGCCCCGGCAATCGTTCGTGCCAAGCTCGCCATCCTCGACCACCATGACGCGGCAGTCGGGAATCTCGATCCGCACCTGGCAGGGTGAGACCAGAATCCCGAAGTAGGTCATGGCGGCTTCGGGCCAATGCTGGAAGCGCTCGGCGAGGGCGCGCTCGTAGCCGGCCTCAACGGCGTAATACTTGCCGTTTTTGGCCGACCCGCTCGCCCCGATCAGCGCGTAACGCACCCCGTCCATTTCGAGCTTTGCCAGGGACTGCTCAACCTGGCCCTGCTCGAAGGAGTCGAGCGGCTCCTGCGGGATGTCGATTGTGGCGAGGCGCATCTCGGGGTAGAGCGCCTGAATCAGGGTGTTTTCGAGCTGGCCGTCGCGGTCAAAGCGGAGCATCTTCTTGGTTAAGTCGCCGTTACGATCAAGTTCGAGCGCCACGACCGGCATGGCGCTGTTTCTCTTTGCTTTTTGCATCGTCTTCTCCTGTTCTGTTATGCGGCAACGGAACAACACGGAGACGTGGCCCTGGAGCCTCGCCCATCGCTGTTCCGTTACCGAAAAAGGTGATTTCTCGGCCGGTCTAGCGGGGAACCGGGCCAGGTTGTCAGGGCCTTGGGCCGCGCTCAAAAAGCCCGGCCGGGTTGATTCAACGATAGGGCCAGCCGCTCAAGCAATCCATAAATCTGAGCTTGCGTGGTTGGCGCTTGGGAGCTGCGGTTTCGAACGTTCCTGCCGCTGCTCCTCCCATCGCCGTGCCCGTTTGAGGAGCCGTTGGTACTCCGGGTCCTCAACGGGTTTCTTTTTGCGGGTCCGAAGCCTTCGATCCCGCAAAAGTTTTGCCGCCTGCGCCTTCGGAGACTTTTTTGGCGTGACGGCTCGTCTCAGGAGATTGCCTGCTCCTAAAAGCAAGCAACCAATGATGAAGAACGCAACCAAGATGCGCTTCATGGCCATTCCTCCTTTCCGCTTTGTCACACGGCAGAAAGGAAGCAGTCCCTTCCGCCCTGTGCCGAAAACATGGTTTCCGGCAAGGTCCGTCCGGGACCCGGCCAGTATTGGTTTCTCCGCCTCCGCGACGGGAGGGCGGAGTTTCAGACAGGCGTTATGAAAGAGCCTGCCCGCACTCATCCACAATCAGAGCTTGTGGAAGGCTCATCAAATAAAGCCGGATGAAATCACACTGCCTCCTTGCGAATTTGCGGCTTGCCCGAGGAGCAGTCCGCCACGCCCCGGTATTCACACACTGAATAAAAGCTCCGTCCGGTCTTAAGCGACTCAACCAAGGCTTCCGCCTCGCTTTGAAGCTCGCGGTCGAGCGCAGGCTCGCGTCCGTGAGCGCCTTCCCGGGCAAGAAAGAACCGGGCCCGGACGCCATCCGCCTCTGCCGCCGCCGGACGCCGCCGCCGGCTTACCGGCTGCACGACTTTTCCTTCGGGTATTGCCTCAGCCACTCCCGCCATTGAAAACCTCCTTTCGGCGGCCTTCATCAAGACCGCACTGCATTTGCCAGAATGCCTCTGGCAAGGCCCTGCCGCCCCTTTGCGGCAGCGAGAGATGTCTACGGCTGGGTGCTGGGCGCCGCATCCAGCTCACTATGTTGCATAAGGCCGGTATTGCGGTCGCCCACCATCTCCTGCTCGGAATATTCCGCCACCAGCAATCCGCTCGGGTCGAGTTCCGACCGCCGCCCCTCGACCAGACGCACGTTGTATTGCCCCACAATCCGGTCGGTTACCTCTGAGCCGTTCTTCAGCCGGTGCACTTCCTTGACCCCGAAGACAATGTAGGTCCATGGGGTGCTCTTGACGCGCTCGATGGAACGGATCTCGAAGTCCGAAATGATGTGGTCTTCCTGGATCTTGCCCACCGTGTCCTGGTCGCGAAGTCTGGCCAGGATGTAACTGCGCAGGTTGGCCGTCATCATATTGAGCGCCGCAGCGAAG
>JAKASH010000025.1 GCA_021828225.1 Acidobacteriota bacterium
AACCCACAACGTTGCCTGGGGCAACTTCTCAAAGTTCGTTGCTTACACGGTCCAGGTGGACCCGTTCGCCCCGGCCAAAACCGCTCCTGTGGTTGCGTGGGTGGTCACGGCCCTGGAACTTCTGTTCGGCGCACTGCTGATCCTGGGCCTGTTTACGCGCACCACGGCCTTTCTCAGCGGAATCCTGCTGGCGCTGTTTGCCGTGGGCATGTCCGCGGGAACGGGAGCCAAGTCCGCCTTCGACGCTTCGGTCTTTGCCGCTTCCGCCGGGGCGTTCGCGCTTGCTGCGCTCGGCCCCATCGCCTGGAGCATCGATGCAAGGAAGCGGAAGCAACGGGCTGCTGCTCCGCCGCCGTCTCCGGCCCCGGTCGCGGCAAGCGCCGGCGGTCAGAAGCCGCCGTCAGTTGGCTGAAGATTCCCGGCGCTCTTCGGGGCTTGTTACCGCGCTCGCGCGGTGGCCTTCCGCCCTCGCGACGCCTGGTGCTTAACAGCCGCCTGGTACTCGCCCTCAAGGTCGAAGACCATGTTGTCGCCCTGCAGTTTGCCGGTATAGGTTCCTTTGCCATGGATGCCTTTCAGCTTGCCGGTTCCGCTGACGATGGCCCATCGTCCCTTTTCGCTCACGGTCTTGCCATGATCGAGCACCTGTGCCCCGAGAATCCGGTAGCTGAACTCGTCGCCGCTGGCTGTGGTCTCGGTCACGTATCCGCGCACGTGGGCACGGTTGGCGCGAATTTCCTTGGTGATCGTCGCCACGTCGTTCTGGGTATGAGTGCCTTCGATGTCGATCGGCTTGGTCCAATTGCATTTTCCCTGGCTCATGACGAAGAAATGGTTGGGATGATCGCTGAGCCGCATCACGTGGGTCTGTTCCGGTCCCGAACAGACGACAGTGCCGGCAATCCTGGTTTGTGCCACGGCCAGAGCCGCCGACGCGAAAATCACAAAAGTAAACAGCCCGATTCTGGTTCTCATGAAACCTCCTTGAACAGTTGGATGTTGCATCAATTTCGGGAAGCGTACCACAAAATGAAAGCGGCTGTTCGCGCACCGGAATGCCGGCGTGCCGGTCCGGCTTTATGGAGCGCCGTCCAGAGCATCATGAAATCCGGCGTTCCTGGAATCGCGCGGCCACACCCCTATGATGCCGGAGAGATACCTTCAAGCCTTTAAGGGAGCTTTGCCACCCTTGACTCGCTTTCGGGCGGAGGCAAAGTCATGAAGCGCCTCGATGAAGACCTTCGCCGGCGGCGTCAAATACTTCCCCTTGGCACGCACGATGCCGATGGTTCGGGCCGGCTGGGGCGCAGCAAATTCGATCAGGCCGGCATCTTCATAATTCCGGTAACGCTGGCTGGCCATTTCCGGCAGAAGCGTGACTCCCGCTCCGGCCGACACCATAGCCATCAGAGTGTCAAACTGCCCTCCCTCAAAAACAACGTGAGGATTCAACTGTGCGCGCTTGCAGACTTCCAGCACGTCGTCACGGAAGCAGTGCCCATCCTTGAGCAGCAGGAAGGGCTCCTGCGCAACCTCGTCCAGGGTCACCTGGCGGCGCCTTCGCCAGAGCGGGTGGCGCTTGGGAACGGCCAGCAGCATCCGCTCGTGGAGCAGCGGCTCAGCGATCAGTTCCGGAGCTTCGACGGGAAGACTGAGCAGGGCAAGGTCAAGGTCGCCCTCGGCGAGACCTTTCAGAAGCCCGTGAGTCAGGTCTTCGACAATGTCGATAGTAATCTCCGGGAAGGCCTCAGAGCAACGCCGGAGGGCTTGCGGCAGGATGTAGGGCGCAACGGTCGGAATCACTCCCACATAAGCCTCGCCGGTGTGCAGGCCGAGCATGGCTTTCACGTCGCGCCGGGCGTCTTCAAGATTGTTCAGGATGCGGAGCGCGTGTTCCTGGAAGCGTTCGCCGAAGGTGGTCAGCCGGATGCGCCGGCCCAGACGGTCGAAGAGCTGGGCGCCCAGTTCGTCCTCGAGCTTGTGAATCTGCTGGCTCAGAGAAGGCTGGGAGATGCGCTCATGCTCGGCGGCTCGCGTGAAAGAGCCAAAACGGGCCACCGCCTGAAAGTAGCGAAGCTGGTGAAGTTCCATCCTGCTGGCCTATGGAATTCATAGGAATTATATATTGGAACTATAAAGGAGAACAACCCAGACTGGAAGGGTAGCGGGTATTCAGTTTGAACAAACCAAGCGGGATTTGCCCGTGAGTGGGGCCAGTAGGCCCCAATTTGTCGAAAACAAAAGGAGGGTACCAGTATGGCTCGAGTGGCACGTGAAATAGTCCAAAAGGCCGGCGTGGACGTGGATAAGCTCTTGGACATGTTGGTCCGTAACGCCTCGGCGGAGTTGACAACCTTTTACTACTACACGATCTTGCGGGTGAACCTGATCGGTCTGGAAGGCGAAGGTTTGAAGGAAATAACGGAAGATGCTCGCATCGAAGATCGTAATCACTTTGAAGCCCTGGTTCCGCGCATCTACGAACTGGGAGGCCAGATTCCGGATGACATGAAGGCCTTCCACGACATGTCGGCCTGCCCGCCGGCTCATCTCCCCAAAGACCCGAGAGACGTTAAGGCCATGCTTGAAATTCTAGTGAAGGCCGAACGCTGCGCCATTGGAGGCTATAACGCCATCTGCAACATGACGGCCGGAAAAGACCATCGGACTTACGACCTGGCGCTGGCCATCCTTCACGAGGAAGTCGAGCATGAAGCCTGGTTCTCGGAGTTCCTTGGCGAAGGACCTTCCGGGCACTTCCGGCGGCAGGGCACCGGCTTCTCGAGGAATTCACCCTATACCTCGAAGTTCCTCATCCCCTAAAATAGGCTTGAGTTGACAGGACGGATGCTGGCGCGCGAATACCGGATGCTTTGAAACAGGACACCGCAGGCGGCTTCGCGCGCCACCTGATTTCCAGAAGGAGGTTGGTATGGCACTGAAAGTAGGAGACGCAGCACCCGACTTCAATTTGAAGTCGGCGACCGGCGATGTTCAGGAGGATCTCAAGCTTTCCAACTGGAAGGGCAGGAAAGTCGTGATCGCTTTTTACGCTTTGGACTTTACGCCCGTTTGACAGGATGAACTCTCGGCAATCCAGGCGAACCTCGCTGAGTTTGCCGAGCTGAATGCCCAGGTCGTGGGCGTTTGCACCGATTCGGTCTTTTCCCACATCGCCTTCCAGAAATCTCTGGGAGGATTGAAATTCCCGCTGGCCGCGGATCGCTGGCCTTACGCTGCCACAGCGCAGGCTTACGGAATTTTCCCACCCACCAAACACGAGATCCCATTCGTGAATGATCGGGCCATCTTCATCGTGGACAAGAACGGCAAGATTGCGTGGTCGAGAATTTATGCGCTGCGTGATCTGCCGGATCTCGACGAGGTTTTGGATGCGTTGCGCGAGATCGCGTGAAGCGGACTTCGGAAGCTTTGGGGCCCCGTGATGGGGTCGCCATAATGAGAGAGAATGATGCCCCGGGTGCAGCGGGGAATAAAGGCTCGCCGCTGCCCGTGTGCCGCTGCATTATCCGGCGTGGTGACGGACCACGCGGCGCTGGCGGGCCTGCTGACGATCACGATGAAGATCGCGCCGTTGCCGGACGTAACGGTGCTGAATATTCCTTAAGTGATGCCGGTCCACTCTTGCCTGGACGCTGTGGCGGCCATGTTGCTGAACGTCGGCATGCAGCCTTTGGCGGGTCCGCTGGATATGCCGGCGTTGGCGCTGCAGTTGCCGGCGGTCCTGATGCCTGTCCACCCGGCCCTGGGCAAAGACTGCGGGTGCCGCCATGACCGATCCAGCCAGAACGAATGGCAAAAGCCACCGGAGATTAATTCGAATCATCGCTTCCTCCTTAAGTTGCGTCGCTCCTGCTTCTGTTGCGTAAACCCGTGGCGAGGAGAAAAGTCTCGGTTTTTCGGCCAGACGTACTATCCTGCCGTTTTCATCCGCGGCCCGGAGGCTGGTTTGCGAGCGGCCCGGGGAGTCAAGGAATCAGAAAGCGTGCTGTATGATGGTAAAGGGCGCGCCTATGAGCGCGAGTGAAGAGTCGGAGGAAGATTAGCATGAAGGTCTTTGCATACAGCCTGCTTTCCCTGTGCCTGCTCGTGAACCCTGCCTTTGGGCAGCAGAACACCAAAGGCGAGCAGAACCCGCTGGTCCATGGGAAATTGATGTATGTGGGGCGGATGCCTGAGAATATCGACACTTGGATTGTGTACGCCCTCAAGGCATGGGGCAAGTACACGCCAACTCGCGAGTCTGAAGGCGTGGATCTCACCATGAAGGCTACCGCACCCGAAAGAAGAACCCGATACGTCATGCGGAATGGCATCCCTCAGCCTTCAAAAGTTCCGGAAAAGCGCGATCATAAGCCAGTCCTTTTTTCCGTTGATGTAAACGATTGGGTCACCGGCCGGCTGGTTTGGCAAGCGGATATTCTCGATCGCAAACCGAAGAACAATCCGTCAACGAAGCCGGGTGCAGACGTCGAGATTGATGCCAGGGGACTGTCAACCGAGCAGATTGCCCAGGCCATCATCAGGGCGCTCCGATCCTATGTGGATCACCTTGCATCGCAGCACGAGGTTCATTAGCAACCTCCGCTCTGAAAAGCAGGCCCGCTTGCGTTCGCGATAATCAACAGGCGGGTTGAGGATTAAGGCGGAATCGGCCGTTATGAAAATAGCGATTACCGGATCGGCGGGATTGTTTGGACACGGACTTGCGCAGGTCGTCAGCAAGCGTCACACCGTGTTTGCGATGGGGCGGCCGGAAGCAGACATCACGAAATTCGAGGAGGTTCGAACAGCCTTCCTGAAATTCCGGCCGGAGGTGGTGATCCACGCAGCCGCGATTCCCAGCCCTGACGTTTGCGAGGCGGACCCGGCGCAGGCGTATCTTGTCAACGTTCATGGCACTCGCCATGTGGCCGACGCTGCCAATGAGATTGGCGCCGGAGTCGCCTATATCTCGAGCGATTCGGTTTTTGATGGCGAGAAGCAGACCCCTTATGTGGAGTCTGATCCAACGATTCCGCCAACTGTTTACGGACGGACGAAGTTGCGAAGCGAGCACCTGGTTGCAGCATTGCCCAGACATTGGATCTTTCGGGTTTCAGTCCTTTTCGGGCCTGGGAAAGCAAACTTTATTGAGAAGGGTCTTCGGGCGATGGCAGCCGGCAAGCCGTATGTGGTAGCTTCGGACCAGATGGGCAGTACGTTGTACACTTTGGACGGAGCTGCAAAAATCATCGAGGTCATCGAGAGTGGGCGTTGTGGCCTTTACCATCTTTCAAACCAGGGAGCCTGTTCCCGCTACGAATTGGCGAAATACGCGGCGGAGAAAGCAAACCTCGATTTAAGCAAGTTGGTCGGAATCTCGTCTGACCAGATGGGCCGCCGAGCTAAGCGGCTGAAATATGCCGTAATGGAAATGCGAGCGCTAAAGGAGGCTGGCTTTTCTCTCCCGAGATCCTGGCAGGCCGCCTTGGATGAGTATCTCCAGCCTTTGCTTCCGCTTTGATCGATTTCCCCGCTTCTCTTGCGAGAGCCGGAACTTCAATCGCCTGATTCGATGCAGGGCCGGCCTTTGATGGTCCGGGTAGGGTTCTAACTTTCGGAGTTCGTGAACTCAACATCATGGCCAGGGAAGATCCGTTTGCCCAGTGCCAGCACTTGCTCGCGGTCGCGTATAGACTGTTCTCGATTCCGTGGAATCATGGTCAGGATGCGGGTGTCTTCCGATCGGCTCAGGCAGGCATCACCGGCCACAACAGTGGCGTGCGGCCCTTCCGGAATGATCACGGAAATATGACCGGGGACATGGCCGGATGTTACGAGGACTTCAAGACCATCCGGCAACGAGTGAGACTCAAACCAGCGAAGTTGCGAAGGCGACCCCAGCCGCTTCCGGTCCCACCAGCGCAGGGTGAACTTTCGCATCTGATGCATATGTTCAATCGCGTGGTTGTACTCAAGCGTTTCCGGATAATATTTCAGAACCAGCTTTTCCCACCTCTGGTCATCGGCAAGATCAGAGTAAAGTGAGCAGCACCAATCATAGGATTCCTGCGTGGCATAAATGACGCTGCTGGGAAACAGCGAATTGTTCAGGACATGGTCGATATGAAAATGGGTATTGATAACCGCTTCGATATCGGATGTTTTGAGACCGCGTTGCTGTAATGCCTCGACAAGCAGGTGCTCTTCATGTGGCATGCCGGTATCAACCACCCAATGGTGACTTCCGTTTGATAGCAGGACCGACGTGGCGCTGTGCCATCCGCCTGCCAACAGAGTTTCGGCTTTCCATTCTGGCTTTCTCATTGTCACCCTTTGAATGGTTGATTCTATCAGGAAGATTTGTCAGCGAGGGCCACAAAGAGAGTTCGCAAAGTCGGAACACCTTGTGCGTGGAAAGGATCGTGGGGCCTCTCGACCTGTTGATTTCCAAGACTACGGCTGGCTGTGTCAGCCTGGCATCAGTGTTGGTCAGGGCTGCGACGAGCTCAGGTTGTGCTGGTGGTTGCCGGACTGAGAGGCGTGACTCAGCCGAGTTTCCAGTGCTCCCAGGATGTCCGTCTTAGTCAAAACCCCTTCCAATTTGGCGCCGTCAGAAGTAACCAGAAGGATATGCTGTCCCGTGTGCTTCCTTAAGAGCCGCAAGGCTTCCATTACATCACAGCCATCGGAAATCATGGTTGCCTGCTCGAGAACCTCACGTACGGACGTTTGGGTCCATAAGCGAGGATCGATTTTCCCCAGGGACCAGAGCGAAACGACGCCGAGCACCTGTTGATCGTCATAAACGGGGAAGACGGTGTGGTGAGGGTTGCTTTGGGCGGCGTCTGCCAACACCTGCAGGGTGGACGAAGCCGGGATTGACAGGACCTGTTTCTGCATCACCTCGCGGACGGGAATGTAGCCCAGTTCCCGAATCCTCACTCCCTCATGCAGGCGTTGATCACCGGACGCCGAGGCTTCTCCGGAAACAGCGTAAGCGACGGCAGCGCCCACGAGAGCAGGAATGATATAGGCGTGGCCGCCGGTGGCTTCCGCCACAAACACAACCGCCGTCAGAGGAGTCTTATAACCTGCTGAAATAAAGGCAGCCATTCCGACCGCGGCATAAAGGTCTATCGAGGAACTGTGAACCACGGACTGGCTGAAAGCCGCTCCAAATGAGGCCCCGGTCAGGAACAGCGGCACAAACATGGCGCTGACCCCGCCGCTGCCGAGCGAAAAGAGCGTTGCGGCAAGCTTGAACACTCCAAACAAGGCGAGTTCAATTGCCGTATGGCGCCCGAGAAGTATCTTGTCCACGGCTTCATAGTTGGGGCCGAGAGGAATCAGCGAACCCTTGAAGATGGAGACAAAGGCCAGACCGCATATGCCGGTAAAGAGGCCGCCTACGGCCAGCTTAACCCAGTGGGGAACCGGAAAGCGAACCGCAAACATTCGCGCGCGGCGATAGGTGATATCGAAGGCCATCGTGATCAGGCCGCAGACGAGGCCGAGCATCGCGGACCAGAAAAGGTCCCGTCTCGAAAAGGAGGCCGCCCCTCCAAAGTCGAAGAGCGTCCGCGATCCTAGGAATGAGATGAGGGTGGCATAGGCGACGACCGAGGCAATGAGGGAAGGAACAAGCGCCTCGTGAGCCAGATCGTCCTTGTACGGCATCTCGAGAGCGAACACGAGGCCGGTCAAAGGCGCACGAAAGACCGCGCCCATGCCCGCTGCCGCTCCGCTGATCAACATGATGCGCCGGTCGCGTGCGTCGAGACGAAAACGCTTGAGCCTGGTCCAGAGCCATGAGCCGATGGCGCCGCCTCCGTAAATACTCGGTCCTTCAAGCGCCGCACTGCCGCCAAACCCAACCGTCATGATCGCGGCGGCAAGCTTGGGAACGAAGGAGCGCATCTCAATGGCGCCGTCGCGCTCGTGGTAGGAACGGATGATCTCTTCGGTGGAGTGCTCGTTGGGGTCAGGAGTAAAGTGCTGCATAATGAGCCCGGTCAGCACAAATCCCACCAGCAACCCCGGAATGATGGCCCAATGATGGTGAAGAAAGTAGCCCAGCAGTGGCGGCCACAGCTTGTCCAGTATGATGACTGCAATCGCGGTAACAACCAGCCCCGTCAGAACTCCAATGATAGGCGCAACGAGCAACCACTTGTGGAGGTCGCGGGAATAAGTTGCCGCGAGGTCCTCATGGACCAGTGCCGCATACTTTCGGAGGCGCGGGTGTTTCACGATTTTTTGCTTGTGCTCAGACATTGGCGAAACACGATAGAGACGAGGGATTCAGGTGCCGGTCGGGCGCCGTATTGTCCTTACAGGGAGCCGGAATGCACGCGGCAAACACGCCTTGCCGTCCGAAGGCAAAAAGTGCTGCATCTCCGCGGGAAGCCAGGCCAGCTTCAGCCGCTTGTTCAGTTCGAATCCACACTATGGTTCATTGCCCTCCGGAGCAGATATTCTCCGAATTCTTCCCGGCCGTCACGGCGCGAGAACCGGAAGCATTCAGGATTCCTGATTGGAATCTCCTGACCTCTTTCTGGTGAAGTTCCGTCAGCTTGGCAAGTACCTTTTCGCCTTTGGGCAAAAGGTAAACTCGCACGACGCGGTGATCACCTGTGCTATGCTCTTTACGGATCAGCCCGCAGCGTTCCGCCCGCTGGACGAGTCCTACGACAGCGTTGTGGCGTTCCTGCAGAAATTCGGCTAGCTCGGTGATCGTTGCCCATCCTCGGCCGGTAAACCCTGCAATGCCCAGGAGTAGTTGGTGCTGTTGTGGAGTCAGGCCATTGGCCCGGACGGTGCTTTCGCTGAAGCGCAGAAATTTCCGGAGTTGGTAACGGAAATCCGCAAGCTGGCGTAGGCTTGGAAGCCCGGGAGACTGTGGCGGTGCGGTCAAACGTTTCATGGGGTCAATTGTATCACAATGTGATGTATTGTGAGTACATCGGAAACTTTGCTGCGTTCGTTTGTGGAAAACAGGATTGTTGACAAAAACTGTAGCGCTGGGTGATCATAGGAAGGTTCACCCCTTTTGAACATAGGGATATGAGAGTGGATACATACTTATTTAAAAAAGAACGAGGGAAAATACGCTGGCACGTTGTTGATGCCGAAGGCGCTGTCCTGGGAAGACTGGCTGCCCGCACAGCGCGGGTCTTGATCGGAAAAGATTCCCCGGATTGGACGCCGTTTTCGGATCATCGTGAGGGCATTATTGTTATTAACGCGGAAAAAGTTCGTTTGACCGGAAGAAAGCTTGAGCAGAAGTTATACCGGCACTACACCGGATATCCGGGAGGGCTGAAAGAAATTTCCGCTCGGCATCTGCTGGAAACCAAGCCGGAAGAAATGGTGCGCCAGGCGATTCTTGGAATGCTGCCCAAGTCCCGTTTGGGAAGCCGGTTGGCGACACGGCTGAAGGTTTATGCTGGCGCAAGGCATCCGCATCAGGCACAAAATCCTGCGCCGGTTCAGTTGGCGGTCTAGAACGGTTGGGACGTGAAGAGCTTTTTCCTAAGGAGTCGTTGTGGTTGAGTCAAGTCAATTTTGGGGTACCGGTCGAAGGAAGACTTCTGTGGCGCGGGTGAAGCTTGAACCTGGCACGGGGAGGATTCTTGTCAATCACAAGCCTTTTGATCAGTATTTCCCCTCCGAGGTGTTGCGCGCCGAAGTCCGGCAGCCGCTGGCTTTTACGGAAAACGAAGGTAAGTTTGACGTTGTGGTGAATGCCCGGGGTGGTGGAATCCATAGTCAGGCGGGGGCCGTCAGGCTGGGCATTGCCCGTGCGTTGGTCCTTTATAACCCCGAGTTGCGTCCTCGCTTGCGACAAGGCGACTTCCTCACTCGCGACCCTCGTGCCAAAGAAAGAAAGAAGTATGGCCAGAAGGGTGCCCGCAAGCGGTTCCAGTTCTCGAAGAGGTAAAATAGAGATTGACAGGCGTTAGGCGTCTGGGCCCGAGCACGGGGTTCGAGCCGGAGGACGCCCCTGAATTCTTGGTGTTGGAGGAGATTTGTCGAATATTACTATGAAAGAGTTCTTGGAGGCCGGTGTTCACTTCGGCCACCAGACGCGCCGGTGGAACCCCAAGATGAAAGAGTATATCTATGGGGAACGGAACGGCATTTACATCATCGATCTCCAGAAGACCCTCAAACTTTTCAAAGAGGCAACGAAGTTTCTTGCCGACCTGGCCCGGGAAGGCAGGGTTGTTCTGTTTGTAGGAACCAAGCGCCAGGCGCAGGAAGCGATTGCCGAAGAGGCTCAGCGATGCCAGATGTTTTACATTAATCATCGCTGGCTGGGAGGATTGCTCACAAATCATACCACTATCCAAAAGTCGATCCAGCGATTGCGTGAACTGGAGGAGATGAGCAGGGACGGAAGGTATGATTTGCTGACCAAGAAGGAAGTCCAGAGACTTGAGCGGGAGCGCAAGCACCTGGACCAGAACCTGGCGGGCATTAAGGAAATGCCGGGGTTGCCGGACGCGCTGTTTGTGGTCGATTCGAACAAAGAGGAAATTGCAGTGCTCGAGGCCCGGAAGCTGGGGATCCCCGTTGTGGGAATCGTTGACACCAACTGCAATCCAGACCTGGTCAACTATGTGATTCCGGGAAACGACGATGCGCTGCGCGCAATTCGTTTGTTCACCTCGCGGGTCGCGGATGCCATCCTGGAAGGACGGCAGCAGGCGCTCGAAAAGCAAATGGAAGAGGAAAAGATTGCGGCCGAGAAGGCTGCTGAGGAGCTCGAAGCTCGACGGCAGGCAGAGGCCATCGCGGCGGGTGAGATGGTCATTGGAGAGACTGAAGTGGCCTTTGACATCGCCGAAGACGATTACGAGAAATACATGAAGCTGGAAGAGGAACAGGCCGAACAAGGGGTCTTGCGGCCCGCGGAAACCAAAGAAGAGGACTCCGAAGGGCGTGCCAAGGCTGCTAAGAAACGGCAGCGATTCCCGGGTAAAACTCGCGGCCGGCATGGTGAAGAGGGTCCGGGAGATTCGCTCGGCTTTGATGATGCCGGAAGGTAAATAGGGACTAAGAAGATGAGGCGGCGAAGGGTAGGCAGGCTCGGTCGCTCTGCCTACCTTTTTCGTGTCTGGAGGGCGAGAGAGCAGAATGGCGGTTTCATTAGAGTTGGTTAAGAAGTTAAGAGAAATGAGTGGCGCTCCCATGATGGAGTGCAAGAAGGCCCTGGACGAAGCAGGTGGTGATCTCGATCAGGCGTTTACGGTCTTGCGCAAGCGTGGCCAGGCTGCTGCGGCAAAGAAAGCTAGCCGCAGTGCGACGGAAGGTTCCATCGGTTCCTACATCCACGCTGGAGGAAAGATCGGGGTGATTGTCGAGGTTAACTGCGAGTCCGATTTTGTGGCTCGCAACCAGGAATTCCAACAGTTAGTGCATGATTTGGCGATGCAGATTTGTGCGACGGACCCGCGCTTTATTCGCCGCGAGGATGTGACCCCGGAGGTTCTTGATCGCGAGCGGGAAGTCGTGCGCGCACAGACGGCAGGCAGCAGTAAGCCCACGGATGTTGTGGACCGCATTGTTGAAGGAAAGCTGCGGAAATTCTTCGAAGAAAACTGCCTTTACGAGCAGCACTTTATCAAGGACGGTTCAGGGAATGTGACGGTTGGCGAGTTGATCGCTTCCAGAATTGCCAAGTTCGGAGAAAATATCGTGGTTCGTCGTTTTTCTCGCTTCAAGGTGGGGGAATCGGCGGGCGAGGCTGGCAGGGATGTGTCTTCAAATTGAGAGCGAGTCGGAAAATGGGGCAAAGGGTAGCGGTAGACGATGAGTGAACCTGCCTTTCAACGCATTCTTCTCAAGCTGAGCGGGGAAGCGCTCATGGGAACCCGGGGGTTTGGAGTGGACCCCATGGTTGCGGCCCGTATTGCTTCTGAAGTGCATGAAATCCAGGAGATGGGTGTTCAGGTCGCAATTGTCGTGGGAGGTGGAAACTTCATCCGCGGAGTGGCGGCCTCGCAGCATGGAATTGATCGTGTGGTCGCCGACCACATGGGGATGCTGGCAACGATTATCAACGCCCTGGCCCTGCAGGATGCTCTTGAGAAGGCGGGTTCTATTACGCGAGTCGTGACGGCACTGGAAATCCGCGAAATTGCTGAGCCGTTTATTCGTCGCCGCGCCATCCGGCATCTTGAAAAAGGGCGCGTCGTAGTCCTGGCGGCAGGAACCGGAAATCCTTATTTTTCGACCGATACCGCTGCAGCTTTGCGAGCTATGGAAATTAAAGCTGATGTGATCCTTAAGGCTACCAAGGTGAATGGCGTGTACGACGCCGATCCTGCAAAGGTGGCTGACGCCAAGATGATCACAAGGATCAACTATCTTGATGTGCTGTCGCGGGGACTTGCGGTAATGGATACCACGGCGATTTCACTCTGCATGGACAACAACTTGCCGATCATTGTTTTCAATCTGACTGTACCGGGCAATTTGAAGCGGGTCGTGTTGGGCGAAAAGGTGGGCTCGCTTGTGGCGGCTTAGGGTATAGTCGCGAAGGTTTTCCCATGATCAATGAAACGACGGCGAACTCGAAAGCTCGGATGGTGAAGGCGCTGGAGGATTTGCGGCAGGAGTTATCGACGCTCCGCACCGGGCGAGCGTCGGTGGGAATCTTTGATCATCTTCGGGTCGATTACTACGGCGTTCCAACGCCTCTGAATCAGGTGGCGACGTTGGGAGCTCCCGAGCCGAACCTGGTGACCGTGCAGCCGTGGGATCCAACTTTGCTGCCGGTGCTCGAAAAGGCGATCCGGTCTTCTGATCTGGGGCTGAATCCGATGAATGACGGCAAGATCCTTCGCGTGCCGATTCCCCCGCTTACAGAGGAAAGACGCAAGGACCTGGTCAAGCACGTCCATAAGGTCCTTGAGAACCATCGCACTGCTGTCCGGAATATCCGCCGCGATGCGAATGAAGAATTAAAACGACTGCTGAAGGACAAAAAGATATCCGAAGACGACGAAAGGCGCGGATTGGAAAGCATCCAGAAACTTACGGATGAGTTCATGCAGAAGCTTGATGAACAAGGCAAGAGCAAAGAGTCAGAGATTTTGGGTGGACATTGATAAGTTCGTTTCGTCGAAATCTTGACACCTTTGTGGCGGTTTGGTAAAGTTAGAAAGTTTGATTGTAAGTTGAATTTACTTAAGGTGTGGAGGGTCGCAGGAGGGAATTGCGAGGCCGCCACGCGGAGACGAAGGGATGCCCACATTTAACCAACTGGTTCGCCGCGGACGCAGTACGGTACGGTATAAAACCTCGAGCCCGGCGCTCCAGGGTTCGCCTCAGAAACGCGGCGTGTGCATCCGCGTTTATACCCAAACACCGAAGAAGCCGAACTCGGCTTTGCGCAAAGTTGCACGCGTTCGCCTGACTAACGGATTTGAAGTGACGACGTATATTCCTGGCGTGGGCCATAATCTCCAGGAGCACTCGATCGTCCTTATTCGAGGGGGGCGCGTCAAAGATCTTCCCGGCGTGCGTTATCACGTGATTCGCGGCACGCTGGATTCGGCGGGAGTAGCGGATCGGCGTCAGGGGCGGTCGAAATACGGTGCGAAGCGTCCCAAGGCTTCCTGAGCGAGA